>JAVBSB010000025.1:0-12599 GCA_031547365.1 Oscillospiraceae bacterium
CTTGAGGAGGCGATTGCGCAGAACATAGCGGACCGTAAAGACGACGTATCCGCAGAGATCGCCTTTGCCCGCGCGCGGAAGCAGGACGCGGAGATCCTGCAGAAAAAAATACAGTCAGGCGAGCTGCCTTTGCGCGTAACGCACAACGACACCAAGCTGAATAACGTACTATTTGACTGCGACACCCATGAGCCCATTTGTGTAGTGGATTTGGATACCATCATGCCCGGTCTGAGCCTTTATGACTACGGCGACAGCCTGCGTTTTTTGGGCAACACCGCCGCCGAGGATGAGCGCGATTTATCTAAAGTGCGGTTTTCAATGCCGCTGTTTAAAGCTTATACCGAAGGTTACCTTGAAGCCGCAGGCAGCACGCTTATGCCTGCGGAAATCAAGCTGCTGCCATTTTCAATTAAGCTGATGACCTACGAATGCGGCATGCGCTTTTTAACGGATTATCTCAACGGCGACGTCTATTTCCGTATACACCGCCCCGACGACAACCTTGCGCGCTGCCGTACGCAGTTTGCGCTGGTTGCAGAAATTGAAGCGCTGCTGCCGGAAATGCAAGCTTTTGTGGAAGAACTGACAAAGTAAAATACGTGAGGGAGCCTTATGAATATTTTAGTCACCGGCGGAACCGGCTACATCGGCTCGCATACCTGCGTAGAGCTGCTTTCTGCCGGTCATGAAGTTACCATCCTTGATAATCTCTACAACAGCAAGCTCTCAACAGTGGATCGGATTGCGGCGCTGACCGGAAAAGCGCCCGTATTCATTCAAGGGGATATGTGCGACAGAAATCTGCTTGACCGCATTTTTGCGCAGCAAAATATCGATGCTGTCATACACTTTGCCGGACTTAAAGCGGTGGCAGAAAGCGTCGGTAAACCGCTGGAATATTATAGAACGAATATAGGAGGCACCGTAACCCTGTTAGAAGCCATGCAGGCGGCTGAATGCAGGGTTTTGGTGTTCAGCTCCTCCGCTACGGTTTATGGGAGCGAAAATAAAGTTCCCTTTCGTGAGGAAATGCAGGTCGGTAAAGCGACAAACCCATACGGCACCACAAAAATCATGATAGAGCAGATTCTGCGCGACCTTTCTGTTGCCGAACCGGAGTGGAGCATCTGCCTGCTGCGCTACTTCAATCCTGTCGGCGCCCATCCAAGCGGACAACTCGGCGAAGATCCGAATGGTATCCCGAATAATTTGATGCCGATCATTTGCAACGTTGCGCTGGGTAAGCAAGCGCAGCTGCGCATTACCGGAACGGATTATGACACGCCGGACGGCACCTGCCTGCGGGACTACATCCACGTGATGGACCTGGCGCAGGGGCATTTAAGGGCGCTGGATAAAACGGTTGTGACCCCGGGCTGCGAAGCTTATAACCTCGGAACCGGCAAGGGTCTTAGCGTAAAAGAACTGGTGCAGGCTTTTGAACAGGTCACCGGCATTACGCTGGCGAAGACCTATGCTCCAAGGCGTCCGGGCGATATAGCGCTGTGCTATGCGGACGTAACAAAAGCGCAGGAAAAGCTTGGCTGGCAGGCAAAACGGAGCGTACAGGATATGTGCCGCGATGTTTGGAATTATATTCAGACGCAGTCGAAGCAATAATGCAATAAAGCAATAACAGGTATTTTTTTCATCTTGCCAAAGATAGCGGACAACGCTATAATGGATAAAACAAGCCCAATTAGCTATATAATGGAGGAGGTATTTTATGAAATCTAGATTTTTACAGCGTGCAACCGCAATTGCGCTCCCATTGATCCTTTGCGGATTGCTTTTAGGATGCGGCGAACAAGAAGAACCTGTTTATGAAGATGAAACAACCTATTCTGTTGAGTTCGAAACAGAAGATCCCTATGCGGACCTGACAGAGGAACCCGACGAAGAAACGACCGAGGAACCGACAGAAGCGCCGACAGAGGCGACAACAAAAAAGTCGGGTACCACCAAAAAAATTACGACAAAAAAGCCTACAACAAAAAAAGTAACCACAACGAAAAAGACAACTACGACGACTAAGCCGACCACAACACAGAAATATACCACCATCCCGGACGCCACCAAAGTATCGACAACAAAAGGCACCGGCACAACCTCCAGCACAACCTCCACTTCATCAAAGACCACTACAACGACCTCTACGGCTTATTATAAAGTGACCGGCATTACACTTTCGGGCGCGTCCAGCTTTACTCTTATGGCAGGCAAGTCGCAGTCCTTGAGCTATACAATATCACCTTCCAACGCAACCAATAAAAACGTTACATTCAGCTCAAGCAATAAATCGATTGCAAGCGTGAATGCCGCCGGTGTCGTCACAGGCGTCGGCAAAGGCACCTGCACCATTACCGTCACCACCATAGACCCAAAGGCAGACGAGAACTATACCGATACGGTTGACGTGACCGTCACCACCATTCCGGTTGCGGAAATCAACATCAGCAGCCCCGGCGGCGCTTCATCAGTTAAAATGAATTCAAGCCTGCAGCTGAGCGCAAAGGCGTTAGGCGCAAACGGCACAACACCGACCAACGAATCCGTCACCTGGTCCAGCGGCGACAGCACGGTTGCTACCGTGAGCGCCAGCGGCTTAGTAACCGGCAAAAACGCGGGTTCGACCACCATCACCGCAACCGCCGCGGATGGCTCCGGCACAAAAAAAGAGGTAACCATCGTCGTTACCATGTCGTAACAGCAGCCCGAACAGTATTATAATAAAAAAACGGCGTCTGCACACAGCAGGCGCCGAAATTTTATGTATCAGTTCCGCTACCGTAAAAACAGCGTATCCGCCAGCAGCATGGCGATTACGCCCGGCGGACCGGCTACGGCGCTGATGCCCAGGCTCAGCCCGTTGACCGCCAGGTGTATCCCCGTAAGCAAGCCCAGCGCATTGACTGCATACAGCGCCGCCACACCCGAGCAGCTGCTCATCAAAAGATTACGAAACAGCCGCCTTGAGCGCAGCATAGACACAAAAATTGCCAGGCTGCCGCCGCCTGCCAGCGCATACAGAAGAACCTTTAGCTGTGTTGTCATAATGTCCTCCTACTCTTTTAGTTGATCCACCGCTCTTTTTGCTCCTGTTCAATGGGATACTCCAGCGCGATGGCATTGTTTTCGCGCGCAAGCCTCAACAAATATCGATAGCGTGCCTGCAGCGCCTCCCGCTGATAAATTGCCGCGTCAAGCAAGTCCTCGTCCGTCTCAAGCGAAAAATAGGTGTAATTGCCTTCAAGCTGTTTTTTTACGTCCCGAATATCGCTAAGCAACCGTTCTGTCGCGTCCATCGGTGATTCCTGATCTGTTCTGTAGAACCAACGGTTTTTTTTCTGTTTCACTGTCATAACCCGTAGCCTTTCTTTGTAACAAATATTATTTCTGTTTCGTCTAAAATATTTCTATAGCAATTGTGAGACAAATATGCTATACTTAATCACGAAATGCGTTCAAGCGGGCATTTTATGCGAATTTTTATTTGTTTTTATGCTCTTTTTTATCAATGAAGGAGGATAAACCCCATATGCAAGCCATCGACCGCCAACCAATCAAGCTGCAGCCATACATCTCCGAAACTGTATGGGGCGGCAATCGACTTGTGCATGCCTATGGAATTGACCCGCAGGGGCATGCGAATTGCGCTGAGGCATGGGTGCTATCTGCCCACGCAACGGGCAGCAGTACGGCGCTAAACGGACCATTCACAGGGCAGACGCTGCGGCAGCTATTTGCGGCGCAGCCGTATCTTTTCGGCACAAGCTGTACGGAAGACCGCTTTCCCGTCTTGATAAAATTCATTGACGCGCTGGACGATTTATCAATACAGGTACACCCGCGCGACAGCGACGCCGTGCTTTTACCCGGAGAGGCGGGCAAGACAGAGTGCTGGTATATACTCGAAGCTTTGCCGGGCGCGAAGCTCTATATTGGATTTCGAGAGGCGCTTACGCGCGCGCAGTTTTCCGCTGCCATCAAAGACAACAGCCTCATGGACTATGTGCAGTCGTTTGAGGTGAAGCCCGGCGACTTCTTTTTCATCCCCGCAGGTACGCTCCACGCCATAGGTAAAGGCGTGCTGCTGGCTGAAGTGCAGCAGAGCTCCGATACAACCTACCGCGTCTATGACTATAACCGCAGGCATAACGGCGCGCTGCGGCCATTGCACATTGAGCAGGCTACGGCGGTAACGGACTTGCTGCCCTATACGCCGCCGCCGCTTCGCGAAAAAAAAGACGGCGCAAGAAGCTTATGCGAAACAAAATATTTTACCGTTGAAGAGCGCGAAAGCTGTTGCGGTTTTACGGATAAAGCAAGCGAGGACAGCTTCGTTTCTCTGTTAATATTTGAAGCGGGCGCAGGGAGTTTGCTTAAATGGCAGGACAAGCGGCTGCCGCTATATAAGGGCGACAGCATCCTTATCCCCGCAGGCGCGGGTCAATTCAGTGTAGAAGGCGTAGTCAGGGCGCTGTTGACGCGCGTTTGAGGCAACTACAGACACAATGATGTGAGAAAGTGAGGGACCGATGAAAATCAGCAAAAAACAGCTGCTGCTTGACCGACAGGCGTTGTTGGACGAGATTGCGGCGCTGCAAAAGGAAAATTTAATTCTGCGCATAGGCGAACCGCCGCCGCTGCCTGTACCTGCCTCCCCCGACGAGGAAGCCGTAGCAAGGCAGAGCGATTTTAGCCGCTTCCCTAAACTGCGCGCTGTAGACGAACAGTACGAAAACGTGAACCCCGACGATTCCGCTGCCGATATAAAAACGCTCCCGCAAGCGGCGGAGCATCTGCGGCGCTATGCAGCCGCGCACTTTGGCTTATATGCAAGCCGTGCGCTGTACGCTTCTTTTTTAGGCGCGATGGCGGCGTCTGATTTTATTATTTTGCGCAGCGAGGACGATGGTCGCAGCGCATTGACACTCAGCCGCGCCGCCGCCGCCGCATGGGGGCAGGACATCGACATCATCTCGATGCAGCCTGAATGGAGCCGCACCGCCGATTTATTGGGGGAACTCGACCCGGCAACAAAATACTACCGCGAAACTGACTTTTTGCGCTCGGTCTACGAAGCAGCCTATCGGGACGGCGCAAGCTTTACTGTGCTGGATAACATTTCCGCCTCGGCTGAGCGTTGCCTTACAGAGCTTTTGCCGCTGCTTTCGCTCTCGCACAACCAAGTGAACCTCGCCCGCATGATTCCGCTGTCAGAGACCGCGTGGCCGGGCGATCCCGCGCTGTTACAAAACGGCGCGCTGCCCTGGCCTGGAAACCTCTGGCTGTTCGGTACGCTGCCGGATGACCGGACACAGCTGTCGCCGCAATTGCGTAGCGCCGCGATGGAGTTTTGTCTGCCGAGCCAGAAGCAGGCGAAGTCTTTTTTGACCCCGCTGCAAAAAACCGCCGTTGTACCCGCGCGGCAACTGCGCAGTTTATTTGCACACGCGCGCGAAGTCTTTGTGCTGCCCGAGGAAACCTTGCGGCTTTATACACAGGTAGAACGTTATCTGGCGGATCACATGGAGCTCAGTCTGGGGGCGCAGACACAAAGCCAGCTCAAGTGCTTTAGCAGCGTATGCCTCGCCTGTGGTCTGCGACCCGCAGAGGCGTTGGACAGCTTCTTTTATCAAAAAGCGCTGCGCCGTTTGGAATATATTGAGCCAGGCATACTTAAATATGAACTGCCGGGTCTGCGGCGTTTTATAACCGAAGCCTTCGGCAAACGAGCCGTTCCGTTAACCTTGAGTCTGCTGGAATCCATGCAAGAAACCGGGTCAGTCGGCTAAATTTACAAATCATTTACATTTAAATGATTGACAAACACATGCCAATGGGATATCATAAGTATAGTGCTGGCACTCGCTGCGCGCGAGTGCTAATGCTTTTAAGGACTTTGCTTCCAAAGGAGGTGTACGGATGACCCCGAGTGAGCGTAAACAGCGTATTCTGGCTGCTGTGGTAGAGCTTTATAACGAAACCGGCGAGCCGGTAGGCTCCAAGCGCCTGACGGAGCTGCTGCCGGATGATATCTCTTCCGCTACCATACGCAACGAGATGGCGCAGCTGGCTGAGCTTGGCTTTTTGGAGCAGCCGCATACATCCGCCGGACGCATCCCCTCCCCTATGGGATACCGCTATTATATTGATCATCTGCTGCCCATGCGCGAGCTGCCCGAGCAGGAGCGGGCGCGCCTGGAAAACGAGCTGCGTAACCGCGCGCGGGAACCCGAGCGTCTGCTTGAAAACGCAGGAAAGCTACTGGCTGAGCTCACTGCCTGCACGGCGCTGTGTGTGCCTGCCGCAGGCGTTGAGGTAAGAATCAAGCGCGTTGAAATCGCGCCCCTGGGACGCTATATGGCAAGGCTGGCGCTGCTGACCACAAGCGGCACGGTAAAAAGCAAGGTCATACGCACCCAATCCGAGCTGACGCCCGAAGCGCTCGAAATTTTTGCGCGCCTTGCAAAAGAGTCCCTCGTAGGCGCTGCGCTGGATGTTTTTACGCAGGCAGGCCTGCAATCGCTGGCGGCACGGGCGGGAACAAACTTATTGGCGGTCGCGCCGCTGCTTGCGGGCATTGCCGAATTGGCAGAGGAAGTGCGCGCCGGTGAAATGCTCGTAGGAGAATCAGGCTTTGCGCAGCGCACGCAACTAGAATTGAACGCCGAAACGTTGCTGCGCCATATGCAGGGCACTGCGCCGAACGACCTGCGCGTACTGCTGGGCGCAGAATTCGCGCAATCGCCCGACCTGCGCGGCATGACACTCGTGGTCACACCCTATGCCATCGGTCAGTACCACGGGGGCATCATGGGCATCATCGGTCCGCTGCGCATGGATTATGCGCGCGCAATACCCAGCCTGCGCTTTATCGCGGCGCTGTTGGGTAAAATGCTGGCGCAGGGCTTGGATGAATAAATGAGAAACCAGAAAGCAGATATGAGAGGTAAGCTTGATGAAAGAAAAACCGCAGGCAACTCCGCCGGAAGATACCCCACAGGCAGAAGACGCTGTGCTTGACCCCGTAGTTGAGGAATTGAAAGCGACGAAAGATCAGCTGCTGCGTCTTGCGGCGGAGTTTGATAATTTTAAAAAGCGCTCGCAGAGAGAGCGGGGGGAGCTGTTTCTCAATGCAAAGGCGGATGTGCTCAAGGCGTTTTTACCGATACTGGACAATTTTGAACGGGCCTGCGGTCAGCAGCCGCCTTCGTCGGAGACAGCCGAAAGCGGCTTTGAGGACTATCAAAAAGGCGTTGAGATGATTTATTCGCAATTTGCCGGGGTGTTCGCTGCGCAGGGCGCGGAGTCCTACGGCGCCGTGGGCGACGCCTTTGACCCCACGCTGCACCACGCCGTCACCCACACGGAAAACCCGGAGCTCGGAGAAAACGTCATCGCGGAGGTCTACACCCGCGGCTGCCGTATCAATGACAAGGTCATCCGCGAGGCCGTGGTAGGCGTAGCCAATTAGGGGGTGCGGTGATGAAGCGTTCTTTGATATTCGCGCTTTCTTTGCTGTTCATTGCAACACTTGGCGCGTGTGGCACGCAGCAGGAACAGCCCACCACCGTGACTACTTCTGCCACTACCGAAGCGTCGGTGACTGAACCGCCGACAACCACGCAGCCCAAACCAACGATACTTCCTGTAAAAGAAAATTGGCAGAGCTGGTTGGACGGTTATCCTGTTATCAAGGAACCGGCAAAAAATTACGACGAGATAAAGGCGCGCTTTGGGGCAATCCATCGGGGGTTTACGGCTGCAGGTGTCCACTATCTGATTTATGACATGGACGGCGATCACATTCCTGAACTCTTTATGTCGCTGGAGCCGGTTATGGAGGTGCATTGGTTTGTTTATACCATGCAAAACAACCAAGCACATTACGTCGGCTCGTTTACCGGTAATTGGGGTGGGTCCAGGCTGACCAGCTGCCCAAAAGGCGGTGTTTATGTGGACGGCTCTCACATGGAATTGGCTTGGAGATACTTGGTTACAAAGCAGGGCAACTCCTTGAAAACGAAAGAGATATATCACATAGACTACATCAGCACAAACGCACCATTTCCTGGTCAAGACCCAAACAGCGTAGCACTGAACGGGCAAGGTCTTGAGTACTACTACTAACTTTTTTATATACAAATACAAACAATTTCAGGAGGATAAAGACATGGCAAAGATTATTGGTATCGACTTAGGCACTACGAATTCCTGCGTAGCGGCGATTGAGGGCGGCGAGGCTGTCGTCATCCCCAACGCGGAGGGCGCGCGTACCACCCCCAGCGTTGTGGCGTTCGGCAAGAGCGGCGAGCGCATGGTAGGGCAGGTGGCCAAACGCCAGGCAATCACGAACCCCGACCGCACGGTGTCGTCCATTAAGCGGCAGATGGGTTCTGATTTTAAAGTCAACATCGATGGCAAGCGCTATACCCCGCAGGAAATTTCCGCGATGGTGCTGCAAAAACTTAAAGCCGACGCGGAGGCATACCTTGGCGAATCCGTGAACGAAGCGGTCATCACTGTGCCCGCGTATTTCACCGACGCGCAGCGCCAGGCAACCAAAGACGCCGGTAAAATCGCAGGCTTAGAAGTCAAGCGCATCATAAATGAGCCGACGGCGGCGGCGCTGAGCTACGGCGTGGATAAAGAAGAGGACCAGACCGTGATGGTCTATGACCTCGGCGGCGGCACGTTTGACGTTTCGATCATCGAGCTTTCGGAGGGCATGCAGACCGTACTTGCCACTGCGGGCAACAATCACCTGGGCGGCGACGACTTTGATCAACGCGTCATCGACTGGCTGGCAGAACAATTCAAGCGTGAAAACGGCATTGACCTGCGCGGCGACAAGATGGCCATGCAGCGGCTGAAAGAAGCGGCTGAAAAAGCAAAAATTGAGCTTTCGGGCGTCACAAGCAGCCAGATCAGCCTGCCCTTCATCACCGCCGACGCCAGCGGTCCCAAGCACATGGAAGCTACTTTGACCCGCGCGAAGTTTAACGAGCTGACCGCCGACCTGGTTGAAAAGACCATGGGACCCGTGCGGCAGGCCATGTCCGACAGCAAGCTGAAGCCCGCCAGCATCTCCAAGGTGCTGATGGTGGGCGGCAGCAGCCGCATCCCTGCCGTGCAGGACGCAGTCAAAAGCTTTATTGGCAAAGAGCCCTTTAAGGGCGTGAACCCCGACGAGTGCGTGGCGCTGGGCGCAGCGCTGCAGGCAGGCTTAATGGCGGGCGACATCAACAAAGGACTGTTGCTGGTAGACGTTACGCCGCTGTCGCTGGGCATCGAGACCATGGGCGGGGTTTCCACGCGCGTGATCGAGCGCAACACCTCCATCCCCACCAAGCGCAGCCAGGTATTCAGCACCGCCAGCGACAACCAGCCCAGCGTAGAAGTCCACGTCCTGCAGGGCGAGCGCGAATTCGCGAAAGACAACAAGACCCTCGGCGTGTTCCATCTCGACGGTATTTTGCCCGCACGGCGCGGCATACCACAGATTGAGGTCACGTTTGATATTGACGCAAACGGCATCGTGCATGTGTCCGCAAAGGACCTCGGCACGGGCAAGGAGCAGAGCATTACCATCACAAGCTCGACGAACATGAGCAAGGACGATATCGAAAAAGCTGTGCAGGAAGCTGAGCGCTGCGCCGCCGAGGATAAAGCGCGCCGAGAAGAGGTTGACCTGCGCAACGAAGCGGACCAGATCGTTTATCAGACAGAAAAGCTGCTCAGTGAAAATAAAGATAAATTCCCGCCGGAAGACGCGGCTGATATTGAAGCCGCGGCAGCAAGCCTGCGCGAGGCGCTGACAGGACAGGATATCAACCTCATTAAGAGCCGCAAGGATGAGCTGCAACAGAAATTCTATGCCGTGAGCGAAAAGCTGTATCAGCAGCAGGGTGCCCCCGAAGACGCACAGGACTTCACCGGCGGCGAAAGCTACGGTCCGCAGGACGAGGACATCCCGCAGGCATAAGCCGTAATATATTGAGAAAGCACTTCAACAAACAAACGCTAGGAGTTCCCTATGCCTGAAAAACGCGATTTTTATGACGTTCTTGGTATATCCAAGGGTGCCGGTGACGACGAAATCAAAAAGGCGTACCGCGCCATGGCGCGAAAATACCACCCCGACCTGAACCCCGGCGATAAAAATGCCGAGGAGCGCATGAAAGAGGTCAACGAGGCCTATGAGGTACTCGGCGACGCGCAAAAAAAAGCGCGCTACGATCAGTTCGGTCACGCGGGCGTTGATCCGAATATGGGCGGCGCGGGCGGCTTCGGCGGCGGATTTCCGGGCAGCGGCGTCGAGTTTGATCTTGGCGATTTGTTCGGCAGCTTTTTTGGCGGCGGCTTCGGCGGCGGGCGCAGCGCGAATCCCAACGCGCCGCGTCAGGGCGGCGACCTGGAAGAACGCGTGGTCATCTCCTTTGAAGAAGCCGCGCAGGGTTGTACCCGTCAGGTGGATATTAACCGCGTTGAGCCCTGCGTCGATTGCGGCGGTACAGGCGCAACGAAAGGTACCAGCGCAAAATCCTGTTCTGAGTGCGGCGGCACAGGTCAAAAAAGCGTACAGCAACGCACGCCCTTCGGCGTAATATCTTCGTCAAAAACCTGCACAAAATGCGGCGGGCGCGGCAAAGTGATTGAAAATCCCTGCTCAAAATGCAAGGGCGGCGGGCGCGTGCGCAGGCGTTCCTCAGTGGAAATTACCATCCCCGCAGGCATTGACAACGGGCAGGTGCTGCGCGTGGGCGGCGAAGGCAATAAAGGGCAGAACGGCGGTTCCGCAGGCGATCTTCTCGTAGCGGTTGCCGTACGGCCGCACGCGATTTTTGAGCGTGACGGCTATGATTTGTGGTGCGATATCAAGGTGCAATTCTGGCAGGCGGCGTTGGGGGATACCCTGCACGTGCCGACACTGGAGGGCAAGGCGGACCTAAACCTGCCCGCCGGCACACAGCCAGGCACGGTGCTGTCTCTGCGCGGCAAGGGAATCCCTGTATTGCACGGCGGCGGGCGCAAGGGCGATTTGCACCTGCGCATACAGGTAGAGACACCCGATCAACTCACCGCCGAACAGCGGCAGCTGGTTGAGCAGATGCGCCGCAGTTTTCCCGGGACATCCCTTGTGGCGCCGCCGAAAACGCCGCCGGGCGCCGGCGACGATCGCCACGGCTTTTTCCGCAGCAGAAGAAAGTAGGGTCTTGAATGAACGTTATTTTAGCAATCATAATGGCTTTGTTTCAATTTCTGCCCATAGTCGGCAGCGGCAACGCACAAGCGACAGGCAAGGCATTGGCGCAACAGGTGACCTATACAGTCTATACCGTCCCCAACAGCGAAAATAAAAGCGTGCTGATCAGCATTCCCATTGAGGAGGAGCAGTATCTTCAGCTTTATTCGCCGCAGGTATTAAAAGCCTTCACCTCGGCGGCGCTGGAGCTACAAAAAGAATCCATCCCTGCGGATGCGGGGGATGTGACCTTTTTGCTGATGAATGCCAACCACATTGCGGGCGAAGCCAGGCTGCACCTGATCGGCTATGTTTTTACTTACCTTGCCGGCGGTGAAAACGGTCTCTTTGCAAACGAGTTCAATCGATTCCGCGTGATCGACCTCAACGTTGACGAAGCGCGTGTACCGCCCTTTATTATCAACTTAACAGGATGGTTCGCGAACTTGGGCAGTTGATCTCCCGAATGACAGATACACCCCTTGCAAAATAAGCAAGGGGTATTTTTATGCCGCGCTATGCTTCTTCGCTCGGGATCAGCACCGAGCTGCGCTGATAGGTCTCAGCTGCTTCATATGGAAGCTCATCCTCAAAGGCGGGCGCATCGTTGGCGCTTGCGGGTTCGTTTTGCGGATATTCATATGGCTTTCCATAGCTGCGCGGCGGGTTGGCGATCATGTAACGCTGCATCAGCAGCTGCGACGCCGAAATTGGCGCAGGTACCGCGTCTGCAACAGCGGCTTCTGTTGTGCCTGTTT
The DNA here is from genome assembly GCA_031547365.1 of Oscillospiraceae bacterium. Classification (GTDB taxonomy): domain Bacteria; phylum Bacillota; class Clostridia; order Oscillospirales; family Acutalibacteraceae; genus WRMQ01. Next base: position 12,013 of record JAVBSB010000025.1, read on the forward strand.
CTGTGCCGGTCACCCCCGTAACCCCGGTGGTGCCTGTGCCGCAGCAATACCATGGCACCTGCACAGGGAAGCAGCACTCTGCGCCTTCAGGCGAAACAATCCTGAATTGCTTCCAACAGGTTCGATTGCAGCTCTGGCAGCCTGTCGGCGGCGGCGGAATATTCTGACAGCAGCAGGATGGGTATCCACAGGGAGCATAGGGCGGGTATATTCCGCCCGGCGGGAACAATCCGCTCGGCGGGAACAATCCGCTCGGCGGGAAGGACCCGCTTGGCGCAAAAGAGCCGGGCGGCAAGCTGCCGAAGGGATTGCATGGACCACCCGGTCCGTTGAGGTTTCCTAGCCCCAACAAATGCCCCAGCGAAGTTGTCCCCGACATATTGCTGGCGTTGTTATTGTTGTTATTATTGTTGTTATTGTTATTATTATTGTTGCCGAAGGAGCCAAAGCCCGCTCCGGCTCCGGGACCAAACGGTCGTCCAAAGGGTCCAAAGCCTGCGCCTCCAGGAATCATCCGCCAGCCGAACGGCGCACCCGTCGCGCATTGACATCCGCAATCCGCCATATGTAAAACCTCCCTGATTCAC
>JAVBSB010000138.1:0-8236 GCA_031547365.1 Oscillospiraceae bacterium
GGTAGCATGGTCTGCGCTCGAAGAAGCATTGCCTTACACAGATATTCTGCTGTATGACATTAAGCTGATGGACGAGGCGGCGCACATTAAATACACCGCGCAGAGCAACGCGCCAATATTGGAAAACTTTGTCCGCGCAGCCGCATTGCTGCCGCAGACCGGCACGCGGCTCTGGGTACGCACGCCGATTATACCCGGCGCAACGGACTCTGATAACAATATCCGGGATATTGCGCAATTTCTCGCGAAACATGCCGGTGAAGCGTTGGAGCGCTGGGAGCTGTGCGCGTTTAACAACTTATGCCGGGATAAATATTTGCGCCTGCAACAGAATTGGGAATTCAAAGATACTGCGCTCATGAACCACGAGCGCATGCAAGAGCTGCTTGCCATCGCGCAGGAATACTTCCCCTGCCCGGAAAGAATTAGTTTTACAGGGGCAACAAAAGCAAAGTAAACGGAGGATCGCTATGCTATATTCATTTGACGAGAAAACAATGAAAGAAACTTCGGTGGATAATAAAATCGGGCTGCTGTCTCTGATGGAACCCGGCGGGTATCCGCACGTAACGTTTCTGTCGTCGCTGCAGGCGAACAGCCCGCAGGAAATCACATGGGGGCAGTTCTGCGCGGGGACAAGCAAACAGCTTGTGCGCGAAAAAACAAAGACAGGCTTCCTAGTGCTTGGGCTTACAAAGGATATTTATCGCGGCACGGCAGACTATTCGGATGCCGTAACAACAGGCGATGTGATGGATCTATATAATAACAAGCCGATTTTTCGCTACAACTCGTACTTCGGCTTCAGCAAAGTACATAAAATGCGCCTGCGCAGCCTTTATGAGACCGAGCATGTCGATATGTTAAAAATTGTAGCCGGAGCCGTTAAATCTAAGATCGCGGCAGCGGCATGCAAAAAAAGCAAGAACCATGCGCTCAGCCCTATTAGCCTTGGGCTTGCAAGCGCGATTGATGGGCTGAAGTTCATTGCCTATGAAAACACCGAAGGCTACCCCGTCATTATTCCCGTGATTCAAGCGACCGCCGCAGGACTGGACCGTATGGTATTTTCGCTCATTGAGCCCTATAAAAAAGAACTGCTGCAAATCCCCACAGGCGCAAAAGTTGCGCTGTTCTGCGCGAGTATGAAGATGGAGCTGGTGCTGATTCAGGGCAAATTCGACGGCATTAAAAAGCGCGGCGGCATACAAAGCGGTATGATAGAAATCGAGCGCGTATATAATCCCATGCCGCCGCAGCCTGCGGTGATCTACCCAAGGCGCACTGCGTTTGAGGCGGTAACGGAGTTCTGATGCATCCAAAATTTGACGAAAGTGACTTGTAATTGAATGGAAGCTATGTCAAAAGCACAATGGCATCAATTCAGCAGCACCAAAACAGGGCTTCAGCAATTGCTTGCATCCCTGTCTTTTTCTGTCGGTACGGGCGAAGCAATATTTAAAATGCATCGCGGCAGTTTTAAAATTAAAGAGTATTTTAAAGAAAAACATAATCTTACAGCCGGGGCGCTTGTGCAGACGGACGCGGGGTATTGTTGCGGGTTAAAGAACAAAAGCGGCGATGAAATACTGGAGCTGAGGCTTGTTCCAAACAATACGCGCGTGGATTTTTCATTTAAGGCATTAACAGACCAACCCTTCAATCGGCTGTGGCTGCGGCTGCCGTCCGACGCGAAGGAGCATATTTATGGCTGCGGCGAAAACTTTACGAAGTTTGACCTGAAAGGCGAAAAAGTGCGCATTTGGGTGCAGGAACACCAGAGCGTAGGCAAAATCGCAAAAAAAATTATACTCGAAAAAGTCTTTGGAAAAAATCCGAAACGAATGAATCCCTATCAAAGGCAGCAGAGCTACTACGTGCAGCCGACCTTCCTTTCGAGCAAAAAATACTTTGTTCACTTCGATACGGGTTCTTATATGGTCTTTGACTTTTCGCATGCGGGGTATCATGAAATTATATGCCACGAAATTGCGGGCTTTACAATCGGAACTGCGGACACCTTTGAGGGGCTCATGGCATCCTTGTCCGAAAAGCTCGGGCGGCAGCCGCTGCTGCCCGATTGGGTGTATGACGGCGCGATTTTGGGGATACAGGGCGGTATGCAGCCTGTGGAGGACAAGCTTGCGCTGGTTAAAAAATATGACATGGCGGTGGCGGGCGTATGGTGCCAGGACTGGCAGGGCGCGCGGATAACCGCCGTAGGCAAGCAGTTGATGTGGAACTGGAAATGGGACAGCGGCTGGTATCAGGATTTAGACGTGAAAATCCGGGAGATGAAGCGGCAGGGTGTGCGCTTTTTAGGTTACATAAACCCCTTTTTAGCCGTAGAAAAAGAGCTGTATCAATATGCCTCAGCGCAGGGATATTGCGTAAAAGATCAAACGGGCAGCGATTATTTGGTTAAGAGCACAACCTTTGCCAGCGCAATGGTGGACTTTACGAACCCCGACGCCTATGAATGGATCAAGGGCATTATCAAGCAAAACATGATAAACTTCGGGCTTGCCGGATGGATGGCCGACTTTGGCGAATATCTGCCGACCGACTGCGTGCTGTTCAGCGGCGAAAACCCGAAAAGCATACACAACCGCTGGCCCGCGATTTGGGCAAAAATCAACCGGGAAGCATTGGAGGAAAGCGGTCGGCTTGGGGAAATACTATTCTTTACACGGGCGGGGCATACGGAGACGGTTGCGCACTCGACAATGATGTGGAACGGCGATCAGTATGTTGACTGGTCGCTTGACGGCGGAATGCCGAGCGTCATCCCCGCGATGCTTTCGCTTGCCTGCTGCGGCTTCGGGTTGTCGCACAGCGATACCGGCGGATTTTCGACATTTTTCCATGTCAAACGAAGCCCCGAGCTGATGATGCGCTGGGCAGAAATGAACGCCTTTTCTCCCCTGTTTCGTTCGCACGAGGGTGTTCGCCCCGACGATAATGCGCAGTTTGACGCAAACGAAGAGGTGCTGCGGCATTATGCGAAAATGAGTCGCATCCACGCGATGCTCAAGCCTTACTTAAAGGACGCTGTCGCGTTGAATCATGTGCGGGGCATGCCGGTGGTGCGACCGATGTTCTTCCACTATGACGAGCCGCGCGCATATACCGAGCAATATCAATACCTGCTTGGGCGGGACATTTTAGCCGCGCCGACGATTGAAGAAGCTGCGGCAAGGCGTACGCTTTGGCTGCCGCGCGACAGATGGATACATCTCTGGAGCGGAAGCTTATACAGCGGCGGCGAAACAGAGGTCGAAACGCCGCTGGGGCATCCCGCTGTATTTATACGAGAAAAAAGCGAACAACTTCAGTTGTTGCTTGCGCTGAAAGATGCATAAAGGAGTATTGTTATGAACAAAGCAAAAGTTGGGGTTGTATGTCTTGCCAGGACAACCTTTGATTATAAAGCTGCGGGTGAGATTTATCAGCGCACGATCAGCGATTTACGAAAAATAAATAGTGTTGACTGGGCAATTGTTGAACCGCTGGTCATCAGCGCGCAAGAAGCGGAGGCGGCAGCTTTGCGGCTGGCGCGCGAAACGATTGATGCGGTTGTGATTATCAGCGGGACATTCCATCTCGGTCACCTCGCGCTTACGATTGATAAGCACGTACAACGACCGATTCTGCTGTGGGCGTTCAGCGAGCTACCATATAACGGCGGCAAGATACGGCTCAATTCCGTTTGCGGAGTAAACCTCAACGCATCGAATCTTTATAAAGCCGGTCGCGAAAATTTTCACTGCATCATAGGCGACCGCATAGACCTGCAATGGCTTGACGCTGTGCGCATGAAGGCTGCGGTCAACGGCGCGCGCGTGGGGCTTGCGGGTTACCGCGCAGACGGCTTTTTCAATTTGAGTGTTGCCGATTCCGCATTGTTTGCGAAAACAGGTATTCTTGTCGATCACTATGAGCTTTCATCCCTGATTGCCGCGGCGGATCGTCCGAGCATCACAGAGAAGGAAGTGACGGGCGCGTTCAATTGCGTCGGCTTAACGGCACAGCAAGTAAGCAAAACCGCAGACCTTGCGAATGCAATGGAGCAATTCATCAACAGCAACGAACTCGACGCGCTGGCGGTGCGCTGCTGGCCCGAATTTGCGGATATGTACGGCACATCCCCCTGCGCCGCGATGAGCCTGCTTAGCGCAAAAGGGTATACAATTGGCTGCGAAGGCGACGTAGAGGGCACGGTCTCGATGCTGGCATGCAATGTGATTTCGCAGCTGCCCGCGTTTTTGGCCGACCTGTCACAGATCAACTTTGATGAGGACTGTGCGCTGATGTGGCACTGCGGCGTTGCGGCGCCGACGCTGTGGGACGGTGCGTCGGAGAAAACGCTCGACAGCTACTTTGCGGCGGGGCGCGGCGTAACAGCAGGATTTGTGATGCAAAGCGGCACAGTCACAGTAATGCGCATTGATTCGGCGCGCGGAAAAACCAGGCTCTTTGTGCAAAAAGGCGAAGCGATCCCCATGAAAAAAGAGCTGACCGGCACCTACTGCAAGGTAAAGTTTGAACGACCGATGCGAGAGCTGTTCGATACAATTACGCAAAACGGCATTGCGCACCATGTTGCGCTGATTTACGGAGATCATGTGGAAACCGTCAGGCACTTTGCAAAGATGATGGAATTTGAGTTAATTCAATAACGAAAGGATCTGTCTGTATGGAAAGTTTAATGACGCGCGGCATCAAAATGAAGGACAAAATAGGCTATGCGCTGGGCGACATGGGCTGTCAATTGAGTTTTGCGCTGATCGGCATGTTTTTACAGATGTTCTACTCCGATGTGCTGCACATCCCCTTCGTACAAATCACGGTTTTAATGCTGATTGCGCGGGTGTGGGATGCAATTAACGACCCGATTTGGGGCGGTATCATTGATTCGCGCAAGCCCAGCAGGCATGGAAAATTTCGTCCTTATCTGATATGGGTTTCGGTGCCGCTTGCCCTGTCGAGCGTGCTGATGTTTATATACATCCCCGGGTTGTCACAGAATCAATACCTTGTTTTTGCGTATATTACTTACATCGCCTACGGCATGCTGTATACGGGGATGAACATCCCCTACGGTTCGCTGGCTTCAGTCATCACAGACGACCCGGATGAGCGCTCCGACTTGTCTGTGTTTCGCTCCTGCGGAGCAGGCGTGGGCGCGCTGCCCGCACAGATATTGTTGCCGCTGTTCGTATTTTCTTCCGCTGCCGATTCAGCGGTGAAATATCTTGACGCGAGTAAGTTAGTCGTTTCGATTGCAGTGTTGGCGGGCTTTTCGCTGATTATTTTTTTCATGAGCTTCCGCATGACGAAGGAACGCGTGATCTCGCCGCCGCAGGCAAAAAAAATCAATGTAGGCAAAACCGTGCTCGCGCTGTTTAAGAACGGTCCCTTCCTGATTCTCTGCCTGGCTTCTATGCTGCTGATCGCCGTGACAATGTATACGCAGACAGTAAACGGCTACTTATATAAAGATTACTTCGCAAAGCCGCAGTTAATCAGCCTGGTGACAGTCGCGACCTATCTGCCTATGGTGATGCTGCTGCCTCTGCTTGGCAAGCTTGTGCGGCGATTCGGTAAAAAAGCAATCTGCGCGGCAGGGCTGCTGCTTTCGACCCTGTCGAACCTCGCGGTATACCTTGTACGCACCGAAAACCCTTATGTATTTCTGGCGTTCTGCTTTTTCAGCGGACTGGGCGTCATGTTCTTCACAATGGAAATATGGGCGATGGTTACGGACGTGATCGACTGCCAGGAAATTCTGATGAAACGCCGCGAAGAAGGCACCTCCTATGCGTTTTTCTCTTTTACGCGTAAGCTGGGGCAGACCCTCGCAGGCAGCGGCGCTTCGGTCATGATTGCAGCCACCGGGTACAGCAACACCAATACAACGGTTGCGCAAAGCACGGATGTACTGCAAAAGCTCTATTCCGTAGCTACATTTGTCCCTGCTATACTTTACCTGATTATGTTTCTGCTGCTTGCGTTTGCTTACCCGCTCAGCAAGAAGAAAATAGAAGAAAACCAGGTCCTGCTTGCGACCATGCGCAGCAATGCACAAATACAATAAAGAAAGATAGGCGGATACACCATGAAGTTAATTTTAGGTTCGGACAAGGCCGGCTTCGGCTTAAAAAAAGAATTGCAGGAATACCTTTCGGATCGGTTTGAGCTGATTGAGGTCGGCTCGGAACACGCTGACCATGCGGTGCCGTTCATCGACGTCGCGTCGGACGCAGCCAGACGCCTGCAAAACGGCGAAGGCAAGCTGGGCATTCTGATTTGCGGCACGGGCATGGGCATGACGCAGGTCGCGGGCAAGTTCAAGGGCATACGCGCCGCCTGCACCGAAAGCGTCTATACCGCGAAGATGGCGCGCGTGATCAATGACTCGAACGTGCTCTGCATGGGCGGCTGGGTGGTCGGTCCTATGATGGCGAAAGCGATGGCTGACGTATTTTTAGAGACTGAATTTGTCTCCGGCATTGAGGAATGGCGCAAGGAGTGGCTGCTCAACGCGAAGAAGAACTTTCTTGCGCTGGAAGATACGCTGTATTAGTTTTAACGCAAATAGAGCTCCCCCTGCGTTTTGCGCCGAGGGAGTTCGTTGTTTGTATTTTTTCACTCGAACTAGAGGATGTTCTGCAGGTTATGGATGAACGCAGCGATAAGACCATAGATAAAAATAAACGGGGATAGCAAAAGCGAAAACCCTCCGCTTAATAAATAAGACGCAGCCACAGTCGCAAACCCCTGCATAAACGGAATCACAGTTATACCATATACTTTGCCCCAAAAGCTGACGTCTGAAAATATTACGGAATAATAGACTGTCTTTTTACGCGTTTCAACAACAGCGCCTTCTGTGTCGAATTCGGTTGCGCTTATGACGCAGAAAATCGATAGATAGCTTGCTTTGCCGGTTTTGGGAGCGGCGGGATACAGCGAGTCGTCCGGTCCAACGGATAAGCTGTTGCCCGTCGCGTCTGGAATGGGCGTATCGTTTCCATCGCTTTGATACCATTGATAGCTGAGCTGCGCCCCCTCGGGCGCGGTTGCTTCCAAGCCAATTGTAAAGGCTTCTCCATATGGTAAGGAGAGGGATTTGTCTTGCGCCGTAACCTTGAATTCGTCCCAGTTCACCGCAGCGGTTGCGGGCAGGAGCAGAGAAAATACCAGAGTCAGGGTTAGCAGCAGCGCGGACAACATTTTTATGTGCTTCACAGTAACACTCCTTTGAATAAATTGTTAATAATGTGTCGCACAACCGCTCGAATTCCCTCAATGCACATAAATCAAGCAGTGCAAACAAGCGTCTGCCCGGTCGCTAACCGTAGGTCGGCACAAATGCCGTCGGCATACATAAAGGGGATTTGATTTCCGTCAATTGCAACGCCGCTGACCTGCATACCGAAACGCAGTGTTTTGATATGAATTTCTCCGTACAGCACAGTCAGCTCCATGCCGGCTTTGCTAAAACACACCTTACCATAAGCACCGCTGAACGCCCATATTCCGCTGTAATCTTCAATAATCGGAGCAAAGCTGACAGTGCCGCTGCACATATCAACCTGCAAGCCCAAATAAACATTGATGAATGACCACGCCGCCATAGAACGCGCATAGTTCCCGCCGCACTCAATCTCGTTCCAGGGGTTGCGCCGCGCGCCGTCGTAACGGTCCCGCACAGCCCGTACGCAAGCCAATCCCTGCTCCACAAGCCCTCGCTTAATCATATGAGAAGCGACTGCATATTCAAAGCCGTGCATGGTCTCCTCGGCATAGGGGATGGGAATGCGCGGCTTTTGTGCGCCTGCGGGATAGGCGCAAATCATTGTGCCGGACTCGTCCTGCAGACCATACAGGCGGCAGGGGTTAAATATAGCTCCCAGTCGGGGAACAAAATTGTTGTCAAATATGCTCCGTAAGGCAGTTTTCACCTGGACGGGGTCGAACAGGTCTCCTAATCCGCAAAGGTCGGCGTGCCACTGACCCAACAACTGGTCGATGCTGCAGCCTTCACCTAGCTGATATTTTATCTCTTTTGATTCCGCGTCCCAATAGACCGCAAAAACATCGTCGATATTATAGTATGTATAAGGCGGGTTAGCAAAGGGCGCAAGTATATCTTTGTCTTTCACGTCTATTTTGTGATAATAGTATTTTCCATTGAACAGCTGTGTATTGCAATACGTGGCGCCTTTTTCAC
>JAVBSB010000086.1:0-3783 GCA_031547365.1 Oscillospiraceae bacterium
CGCCTATTACGGTGCCTTCGTTTGCCCCGTTGCAATATTCGGCGGCCTCGTTGCCGCAGGCAGAAAGCAAAACAGACGGCATGGCTGTTCCACCTTTCTTTAATTATGAATGTAATATAATTATACATATGCGCGAGCTTATCAAAACTTGCGTATAAAAAAGCCTGACTCCGATATAGGGTCAGGCGCGGCGGATATTATAACATAATTAATTAAAATTACCGGACATCTTTGCAAAAAATAGCGTATTTTTTTGCAGCATAGGCACAGTGCACAAAAAGAATTTTGTACAGTCGGGTATCCTTGCGATTGACAATTTTAACATCCTGTTGTATAATATTCGTTAGAGGTTTTCAGGGTAAAGAGAGGAGATGTGTGTATGGATTGCATCCCTGCCGCAAAAAAAAGATATCTGGTTTTGGAAAACGGGAAGGTATTTGAAGGCTATGCATTCGGTGCAAATGTTCAGGCAATTGGTGAGGTGGTTTTTTCCACCAATATGTCCGCTTTTACCCAGAGTGTGACCGATCCCAATTACAACGGTCAACTGGTTGTTCAGACATTTCCATTGGTCGGTAACTGCGGCGTCAATCCCGCTGATATCGAAAGCAATTCCTGTGTTAAAGGCTATATTGTCAAGGAATGGTGTCAATCGCCCTCGCATTTTTCGTGCACAGGGACGCTTGACACCTTTTTTGTGGAACATGGAATCCCCGGTCTTTGGGGCGTTGACACCCGCGCGGTCACGAAGCTGATCCGCAGCGGCGGCGTTATGCGCGGCGCTTTGGTCGATGACCCTGCCGATATTTCCAAAGACACGCTTGTGGCTTACTCTGTCGGCGACGCGGTATCACGCGTTACCTGCGCTGAACAGATACAATTCCAAGCAGACAATGCGCAGCATCATGTCGTCCTTTGGGATCTTGGTAAAAAGGCGAGCACAGTACGCAGCTTAACCGCGCGCGGCTGCAGCGTTACAGCCGTACCGGCAGGCTGCACAGCCGACCAAATCCTTGCGCTTAACCCCGACGGCATCATGCTAAGCAACGGTCCCGGTAACCCCGCGCAGTATGGCGGCATCGTCGAAGAAATTAAAAAGATACTTCCTGCGGGCGTTGCGATATTCGGCAGCGGATTGGGGCACCAGCTGCTTGCGCTGGCATGCGGCGGCGCAGTGGAAGCCTTGCCCTACGGGCACAGAGGCGGCTGCTCCGTGCGGGACCTGGAAACGGGGCGCACACTGATCACTAGCCAAAACCACGGCTATGCCGTCAAAAATAAACTGCCGCAGGGCGCGAAGCTGCGCTTTGTTAATGCGAACGACGGCAGCTGCGAAGGGCTGGATTACACAAGCTTTAACGGATTTTCGGTGCAGTTTAAGCCCGAAGCCTGCTGGAGTCCGAACAATACCGATGATATTATGGATCGCTTTGTCGCGAGCCTGAAAAGGAGGGATGCATAATGCCGTTGCAGCAAGGAATACGCAAAGTACTGGTGATCGGCTCAGGACCCATCGTCATTGGGCAGGCAGCGGAGTTTGACTATGCCGGCACGCAGGCATGCCGCGCGCTGCGCGAGGAAGGCCTCGAAATTGTGCTGATCAACTCCAACCCCGCAACCATCATGACCGACCAGCATATGGCTGACAAGATTTATATCGAACCCCTCACGGTCGAAACCGTAAAGCGCGTCATTTTAAAAGAATCGCCCGACAGCCTTTTGCCGACACTCGGCGGGCAGACCGGGCTGACGCTTGCCATGCAGCTGGCGAAGGAGGGCTTTTTAGCCCGCAACAACGTGCGCCTGCTCGGCGCGCGCCCCGATACGATTGATAAGGCGGAGGACCGCCAGATTTTTAAGGATACCATGCTTGAAATCGGGCAGCCATGCATCCCTTCTGTCGTGGTTCACGATGTGGACGCAGCGGTCGATTTTGCGTATGAGACCGGCTATCCTGTGATCGTACGCCCCGCGTTTACGCTCGGCGGAAGCGGCGGCGGCTTTTGCCACAACGAAGCCGAGCTGCGCGAAATCTGCTCCGGCGGTCTGCGCCTAAGCCCGATTACGCAGGCATTGATCGAAAAAAGCGTTGCGGGCTGGAAAGAAATTGAGTACGAAGTCCTGCGCGACGCCTCCGGCAGCTCCATTACCGTGTGCTCCATGGAGAACATCGATCCTGTGGGTGTGCATACAGGCGACAGCATCGTTGTTGCGCCGACGCTTACTCTGGCCGACGCGGAGTGCCAAATGCTGCGCAGCGCCGCGCTGGATATCGTTACCGCGCTGGGTGTGGAGGGCGGCTGCAACGTGCAATTTGCGCTGCACCCCACCAGCCTGGAATATGCAGTCATCGAAGTCAACCCGCGCGTGTCGCGCTCTTCCGCGCTGGCATCAAAAGCCACAGGCTACCCAATCGCGAAGGTTGCAACCAAGATTGCCATCGGCTATAGGCTTGACGAAATTCCGAATGCTGTTACGGGTTCAACTATGGCGTGCTTTGAGCCGACAATCGACTACGTCGCGCTGAAATTCCCGAAGTGGCCCTTTGATAAATTCATCTTTGCCAGCCGCACACTGGGTACGCAAATGAAGGCCACCGGCGAAGTGATGAGCCTGGGCGACAGCTTTGAAAACGCGCTGATGAAGGCTGTGCGCGGCGTCGAAATCTCGCGCAACACGCTGCGCGCGCCCCGCTGGATGGATTCCCCCACGGATGAGCTGCTCGAAATGATCAACGAGCCGACGGACGAGCGTCTGTTCCAAATCTTTGAGCTGTTGCACCGCGGCATTCCCACAGAGCAGATTCACCGCGCAACCATGATTGACAACTATTTTATTGATAAACTGCAAGGTCTTGTACGTTTTGAGCAGGAGATCGCCGACAAAGCCATAACGGCGGAGCAGTACCACCGGGGTAAGCTGTTCGGCTACCCGGATGTTGCGCTCAAGCGCATCAGCGCCAACGCGCTGCCTATGACTTATAAAGACATGCCGCCCGCGTTCCGCATGGTAGATACCTGCGCCTGCGAATTCGACGCCGCCACGCCCTATTTTTATTCGGTGCCGGTCGGCGTGGACGAAAGCGCGCCTGCCAAGCGCAGCGGAAAGCCGCGCGTTGTGGTCCTGGGCTCCGGTCCAATCCGCATCGGGCAGGGGATAGAATTCGACTATGCCAGCGTACATTGCGTACGTTCTCTGCAAAAGCTGGGCTATGAGACCATCATCATCAACAACAACCCCGAGACGGTTTCGACCGACTTCGATACCGCAGACAGGCTTTATTTTGAGCCGCTTACGCCCGAGGACGTCGATCCCATTCTCCAAATTGAGCAGCCGGTGGGCGTGGTTGCGGCTTTTGGCGGGCAGACGGCCATCAAGCTCGCAAAGTTCTTGGCTGACAGCAATTATCCTATCATGGGTACCTCGTTCGACGGCATAGACTGCGCGGAGGACCGCGAGCGCTTTGATGCGCTGCTCGAAAAGGTGCAGGTCAAGCGCCCGGCAGGGCATACGGTCATGACTGCGGACGAAGCGATTGTTGCCGCCAACGACCTGGGCTATCCTGTTCTGGTGCGCCCGAGCTATGTGCTCGGCGGGCAGAATATGTCCATCGCGAACGACGACGGCGAAATGCGCGAATTTATGGAGATTATTCTTTCCGGCGGGGTCGAAAACCCCGTACTGGTTGATAAATATCTCATGGGTACAGAGATCGAGGTTGATGCCATCTGCGACGGCAAGGACATCCTTATCCCCGGCATCATGGAGCATATCGAGCGTACC
>JAVBSB010000125.1:0-5801 GCA_031547365.1 Oscillospiraceae bacterium
GGTACGCAGTCCGCGTCGGGCAGCATGCCGATTTTCACAGCGTCCGGCGGAAAATCCGTCAGTACGCTATGCAGCTGTGCCGCTAAAAAATCCGCAGGCGGTGTATGTATTGCTTTAACACCGCGGGTGTTTTGTGCCGTCAACGCCGTAATCGCGCTGCAGCCATAACACCCATGCGCCGCGATGGTTTTTAAATCCGCCTGGATGCCTGCGCCGCCCGACGAATCAGACCCGGCGATGGTCAGAACGATTTTTGGCCGCATACCACGCCCAACTTTCTGCATTATATTTTTTTCATTATACATCAGCTCTGTTGCAGTGTCAACTTTCTTTTATTTAAGGCAAGGCGCTACTCCTCCTCCGGTATCATGTTATATAAGCAGTCGAGCGCTTGCGAAAGACCGCCCATGCGATCAATCAGCCCTTCTTTGACTGCCTGCTCGCCTGTCAAAATCGTACCGAAGTCCATTGCCATTACGCCTGTTTCAAGCATCATAGACCGATACCGGTCAGCGGGGATTTTGCTGTTGTGCGCTACGAACCGCACGATGCGCTCCTGCATCTGCTCAAAATAAGAGAGTGTCTGCGGTACGCCGAGCACCAGCCCGTTCATGCGCACGGGGTGGATGGTCATGGTTGCGGAGGGCGCAATAAACGATTGCCGCGCCGCGACGGCCATTGGCACCCCGATGGAATGTCCGCCGCCCAAAACCAGCGAAACAGCGGGCGTTTTCATGCCCGCAATCAGCTCCGCCAGCGCAAGCCCCGCCTCAATGTCGCCGCCCACGGTGTTGAGCACGATCAGCAGACCGCGCACCTCGCGGCTCTCTTCTATGGCGACCAGCTGCGGGATTACATGTTCATATTTGGTTGATTTTGTCTCCGGCGGCAGCTCCGTATGCCCTTCAATTTGCCCTATAATTGTCAGGCAATGGATCATGCCGCGCCGCCCTTCAACTGTTACGCTGCCCAAATCCTGCGGCTGGCTGCGGCGTTCGCGCTCTTCACCGCCGGAAGGATTTTCCGGTTCTGTGGAAATATCCGGAGGCATATATTCGCTGTTATTTTTCATCAAGATTCTCCTACTTTTAAAACAGGTATTGTTAATCAGCTATAGTTTGTCCCGTTGTGTTTCACTTATTGAATTTAATACGCGTTTTGCAAGTTATTTACTTTATACGCATCACATAAGGATTAAAATAATCGTTGCGCTTATATAAAATTTGTGCTATAATACCAAACGAGATTAAAGTAAACAGCGAGGGGAAGGATTATAGTGAAAACCAATTTAAAAAAGCTTTGCGCAGTGGTCTTATGCATTGTCATGTTAGCGGGCGCAGGCATCGTCGGCGCATCCGCAGACGGTCCGCAAAAGCCGACGCCCGCCATGGACGCCGTGTATGACATTGGCGATTTTGCATTTAAAACCCTGTTAAAAGGCATTACGCTGCTGTTTCCGCCCATCGGCATACCCAGCCAGTTCCCGGAATCCAAGGATTTTTATCCCGGAATGAAGTCATTTAAAAAGCTGCCCGCCAACCCCTCTTATACCTGGAAGCTCGGGCATGCGGAAGCCAACCTGCTTAAAGGGCTGAGCGATGAGTTTATAAAAACCCTTGACGTGAGCGGCGCTCTCGACCTGACGGGCAAACGCAAGGTCACCGAAGTGCTTGACCCGCCCATGTCTCGCGTCACCGCGCTGAGCGACAACAGCGGCCGCGGCATTGTTGTGTTTGTCTCCCTCGACGGCTTTGGCATCACCTCTGTCGATGTCAGAAAAATCCGCGCAGCCGTGCGGGACTTCGCTAAGGAGAAGAACATCGTCAGCATCAACGTGTCTGCGCTGCACCAGCACAGCACAGTCGATACCCTGGGAATGAATGGTAATCTGCTTGGCGGTATTTTCTGCAACACGCTTGCCCTCCTGACAAACTGGTTTAAGCCCTACAGCGGTAAAAATCAGGAATACATGAAGCATGTGACGCAGCTGACTGCGGCGGCGATCAAAAAAGCGGTCAACGGCATGGAAGCCGGTACGCTGAAGTATAGCAAGGCGGATGCGAGCGAGTACATTCGCGACAAGCGCGCCCCGGAAAAGATTGACCCCTACATCCACCGCCTGCGCTTTGTGCCGAAAAACGCCGCCTCTAAAGAGACCTGGCTTTGCAACGCGGCAATTCACACCACCGGCATGGGTACCAGCGGCACTGCGGTCTCCTCAGACTGGCCCTATTTCATCGGCAAAGCCGTAACAAAAAAGACAGGCGCGAATTTCCAGTTCATCAACGGCGCGCAGCTTGCCATCGGCATGAAGAACGACATCAAGCTACCAAAAGAAGCCACCAGCTACCAGCGCATTGAAGCGTATGGCAACGCGCTTGCAAAGCTGATGTTCAATATCCCTGCCAATAAAGAGACTAAGGTCCCTGCGCTGCTGAATGTTGCGCATAAAGAATATGTCGTTCCCGTAGATAACCCGCTGCACCTGTTATTCTTCCGCCTGGGCGTGATTGAGTCAAACGGGCGCAAGACCAACCTGACCGCTACGAAAATGGAGATCAAAACCGAGCTTGGCTATATTGAGCTCGGCGATAAGCTGGCAATCGCCCTCATTCCAGGCGAACTTGAGCCCATGCTTGCTTTCGGCGGCAGCATCCCTGCGGCGCAGGCTTATACCGGCAAAGATTATAAGTTCACACCCATGAAGAACATGGTCGGCGGGCGTGAATTGATGGTGTTTGGTTTGACGAACGACCAGGTCGGCTATATCCTCCTGCCCAACGACATCGCGCACTTCGTCGCCTTCGGCAATGAAGAAGTTAACGCCTCCGGCACTGCGCTTGCCCCGAAGACCCTCGAAGCTTTTAAAGCGCTGACAGACAGCAAAAAATAATAAATAAGTATAAGGGGACGCTCTTCATGAAAATCAATCTGAAAAAGCTCTGTGCGGTTGTTATGTGCGTTGCGCTGCTTGCGGGCATCGGAGCCGTCAATACTACGGCCGGCAATACGGATTCCGCCTCCGCCATGAATATATTGTACGACATCGGCGACGTTGCTTTTAAAGGTCTTCTTAAGATCATTACCATACTGTTCCCGCCCATCGGCATACCCAGAGAATTCAGCGAAGGTAACTTTTTACCCGGAATGACAGAATTTAAGGAGCTGCCTGCCGACCCCTCATATACATGGAAGCTCGGGTATGCGCAAGCTGATTTGCTCGAGGGTCTTGACGACGCGTTTATTAAGACGCTTGCCGTCAGCGGAATCCTCGATATATTAGGTAAGCGCACCGTATCCGAAGTATTGGACCCGCCCATGGCAAGAGTCACCGCGCTCAGCGACGGCAGCGGCAACGGGACAGTACTATTCGTCTCAATCGACGGCTTTGGCATCTCATCGGTGGACGTCGGCAGAATCCGTGCCGCGGTGAAGGACTTTGCGAATGAAAATAATATAGTCAGCATCAACGTTTCTGCCCTGCACCAGCATAGCACTGTTGATACGCTCGGTATGAACGGCAACCTGCTTGGCGCTGTGTTCTGCAACACCCTTGCGCTGGCAACCGGTTGGTTTCGCCCCTTCAGCGGCAAAAATCCCGACTATATGAAGCACGCGACCGATTTGGTTGCCGAAGCGATTAAAAAGGCCGTCAATGGCATGGAAGAAGGAACCCTGAATTACAGCAAGGCTGACGCAAGCAATTACATACGAGACAAACGCACCCCCGAGCAGTTTGACCCATACCTCCATCGCCTGCGCTTTGTCCCTGCCAATGCCGCCTCGGCTGAAACCTGGCTTTGCAACGCAGGAATTCATACCACCGGCATGGGGGTCAGCGGCACGGTTGTTTCTTCGGACTTTCCGCATTTTATGGGTGAAGCCATAAAGGAGCAAAAGGGCGCAAATTTTCAATTCATAAACGGAGCAGAGCTTGCCATTGGCATGGATAACAAAGTACCTATGCCGGAGGAAGCCACGGGTTACCAGCGCACAGAGGCCTATGGCAATCAATTAGCGCAGCTGATGATTGATATCCCCGCCGGGGAGGAGCAGCAAGTCCCTGCGCTGCTGAATGTTGCCCATAAAGAATATGTTGTACCCATTGATAACCCGCTGCACGTGTTGTTTTACCGCTTAGGCGTTATTGAATACAACGGGCGCAAAACGAATTGGACCGCCACAGACTTAGAGGTAAAAACTGAGCTGGGTTATATGGAGCTGGGCGACAGGCTTGCCTTTGCGTTCATCCCCGGCGAGCTTGAACCCATGCTTGCCTTCGGCGGCAGCATCCCCGCAAGCGAGTCTTATACCGGCGAAGCTTACGAGTTCACCCCCCTAAAAGACATGGTCGGCGGGCGGGAGCTGATGGTGTTTGGTCTGACCAACGACCAGGTTGGTTATATGCTGCTGCCCAACGACATCGCTCACTTTGTAGTGTTTGGCAACGAAGAAGTCAATGCCTCCAGCACCCAGCTTGCCCCAAAAACGCTCGAAGCCTTCAAAGCGCTGACAGACGGCGTCAACTAACCAAACAGATATAAGCCCGCAATGAACTGAACTGACTAAAAAAGAAAGAGTGTCAAGGGCGCGAAGCCTTGATACTCTTTCTTCTCTACTTTGAAAACATCGGCGATTTTATCCTGGAAAGTGGCGCAAAAAAATCCGAAAGCCTTAATACATAAAGCTTTCGGGTTGGCTGCGGAACTAGGATTTGAACCCAGACAAACAGAGTCAGAGTCTGTCGTGCTACCATTACACAATTCCGCAATCGGACAGCGTTATCTATTATACACAATTCCGCAAAAAAGTCAACCCATAATGCAAAAAAACTCGCATTATTTTGTTAGCGCCAGACCCATCACAACCACGCGCGGGATGCGCAGAAGGCTCTTAAAGCCATATTTTTTATAAAAGCTGCGCCCCTGCTTGTTTTCTGCGCCCACGCCGAGCATTACGCCTGCGACCCCCTGTCGGCGCAGATGGTCGGTCAGGCAGTTCATTAATTGCGTTCCGAAGCCCCGATGCTGGTATTCCGGCAGGATATCGATATGCAGGTGCGCGGGATAGTTGCGGAACAGCATAGGCAAATACGCTGCGCCGTAGCATTCCAGCTGCTGAAATAAGCCTGTGCCTTTTGTGCGCGGCGCATAGTCTTTTAAGAAACGTGAGCGGTATTTCCGGTAATCCGGCGCACAAAGGATATAGCCCACTGCCTCGTCAGAGTCGTTGGCAACAACAAAGCAGTGTTCGGGCTCGCGCTCGGCATAATAATCGCAATAGGTTGCCAGCAGCATCGTCTGCGCAGGACCCGGTTTATGTGCCGCGCCCGATCCTGTTTCGATACAGATCATACGCAGATTATTTTGATCCTTGGGTTCGTAGGGTCGTATGGTTGCCATCCTCGTGCCCCCCCTTTGCATATTAATCATACAATATAATGGCGGAGGTGTCAATATTTTTTGCCTATGTCTTGTTTATTGCGCGAAAATATGATACTATACTTTCACGGTTACGCAAAAGGGGTGAGTCGAAGATGTGTTCTATGATAGACGACGCAGCATTCCAAAGGAGAAAAAAGCATTATAAAGTGATAGGGTGGATTTGCACGGTTCTTGCTGTGGAATGTGTTATAGGTTGTATTATTACAGCAATTATGGATAGTTTATGGCTTGCACCTTTTTTAATTAGTGCTGCACTTTTACTTTTCTTTTTTAGCTTTTCTTCTTTCGGCGGTGTAATGCTATGTGATGCCATATATAGTGTTATCAGCAGGGGCGTGTTATTGATCCCGAAAATTA
>JAVBSB010000020.1:0-3601 GCA_031547365.1 Oscillospiraceae bacterium
TCCGGCTTGAGCTTTACGCTGCTCTGCCCGTTTGTCTCCACAAGGCAGAGCTCCACTTGTGTAATTTCAAACACATCTTTTAACCGCAGCGCTTCCAGCAGGTCATCGTAGGAAATACGCAGCTGCTGCAATCGGTTAAAATCCACCTTCCCCTGCTCCACTACGGGCAATGAATTGCCCTGCGTAAGTGTACGAAAACGCTTGCTGCGCATAGAGATAAGTGACTCAAAAATTTCGAGGCTCACCAGCACCGCCGCCGCGATCAGCGAGGTACCCATGGGCAGGCTGTTGTCCTGTATCGGAATGGCAACCAGCTCCGAAAGCAGGATCGTCACCACAAGCTCCGTCGGCTGCAGCTCGCCGACTTGGCGCTTCCCCATCAATCGTATCGCAACAGTCACTACACAATAGAGTATCGCCAGGCGAATCACGGTAATCATCATAAAAACATACCCCCGGGGGCTAGTTTTCCCCGGGGGTGCAGTATTATGTGCTATTCAGGTCAGCTTAAATGACGGCGGGTCATCCTCATCCTTGTTTGATTCAGACTGCATTTTGCGGCGCAGGATTTCAGCGCGCGCCTGCATTTCCTGCAATATAGAGTTAATG
Organism: Oscillospiraceae bacterium; assembly: GCA_031547365.1. Classification (GTDB taxonomy): domain Bacteria; phylum Bacillota; class Clostridia; order Oscillospirales; family Acutalibacteraceae; genus WRMQ01. The sequence continues at coordinate 610 of JAVBSB010000020.1, forward strand.
CTCGACTCATTATCCATAGCCTCCGGCTGCTCCGGCGCTTCGTCCTGAACCGCTTCCGCCGGTTTTGCTGCGGGCGCTTCAGCTGCGGCTTCAATATCCAAAGCGGGGGCTTGCGGCGGCGCAGGCGGCGCTTCCATCGGCTCCATTTCACCAACCGGCGGCTCCCACGGCTCCTCCAGCGAAAAATCCTCCGGCTTTGCGTCACCGTAATAAAACAGCTGCGCAGGAGGCTGCTGGCTGTAATTATTAACGCTTGCAGGCTCTTTACTGCTTTTTTTGCGGCGCACCAGCTCGGTCAGCAGACCGGAGAGCGCAAGCAAAATCAGCGCGGCCGCGGATATTGCAATCCCTAAATAAAGACCCTGCGGAACATATCTGAATTGTACCGTGTGCGCACCCTCAGAGATAGGGATGCCTAAGAATCCGCCTGTTGCCGTAAGCGGTTGAAGAATACCCCGTTTCTCAAGGAATTCTCTGATTCTGCCGCTTTCAGGCAATGCGCCGTCGCTGCCGATTGCAACATAGCGCTTTACAGGCACTGTTTTGCCGTCTATACTGACACGCCAGCCGGTGTCGAACGGAATGGAGGTGTAAAGAAGACCGTCTTCGGGCGCGGTAACCTTACCCTGAATCAGCGTGTCGCTGTGCGAGGTCACTTTTAATTCACCGCTTTTGAGCGTGTTATAGCCTGACTCAAATACAGTCTTGTTAAGACCGTAGGCGTAGACATAGAACCCGCCGCTTGCAGACGCGTCTTTACTGTCCAGCAGAATATCAACGTTAAGCGGCTGGTCGGGCGTAGCTACGCCTATATCCCATATTGCCTGCGAATCGTGTGAGCGGTGCGCAACGCCGCCGTCCGGCTGATAAATTTTGAGCGAAGCATAGCTTGCGTCCACCTCAATATAGACATTCTGTTCCTGCTCTACTTCAATCGTCAGCGGTACGACCCCATCAACGTCCTCCGGCTTACCCTCATAGCTGACATAGTTGTCCGTGATATAGCTGACCGTATTTTCAATCGTATTATCGTTTTTTGAGACCATCAACGGCGTAAACACCCCTTCGCCCGCCCCGGCAAGCGACCAGAAATCCTCCTGAACGCGGAAGGGGTTCGCGCCGGCGATTGTATCCCAGGTGCGCAAATCGTTGTTGACCCAAAAGGCGATGGGCAGATAATATTTATTCTCGAATACGGTGAAGCGCGCGCGCGTAAACTCATCGCGCTTGGTATAATAATCGGAATTCTCAAGAACAGGCAAAAAGCTCGAGCCCTGCGGTCCTGTAAATGTGCCGTCGCTGTCCGGACTCATGTTTTCCACAAGGTACTTCAGGTTATGCATTGTATTATACACAGGCGTATTGGGATTATAAGTATAGGAATTAATGAAGTTGCTGCCCAGCCCCAATCGGGATTCGAGGTTCGCCGTCTTTTCATACGCCATGGACGAAAAAGTCGAAATACCGTTGTAATTATACCACGAGGGATCCATTCGGGTGCGCAGGTCGGTCAGTTCCATGCGGAAAAAGCTCTTGTCGGATTGATCAAGCTCCTTTTTCATTTGCTGGAAGTTGTCCAGGTCAACCGTATAGTTCACCTTAACCTGCGATATTTCAAAGTTGCGGATATCCGCCGCGCAGACCTCCATAATTACGAAACAGAGCATCAGCATCGAAAGCGACGCCGCCTTGGTCTTGGTTGACTTGCGGAACATATAAAAGGCAAAAACATACGCAGCAACAAGCCCGAGCGTCACATAGGTTGTGTAGTGCTGATCGGTTGTGCCGTTCGGCAGTTCATTAAGCACGTCCACGTTGACCGAACCGATTTTTTCAACCAGCAAAACAAACACAGCCGTTACGCCGCCTGTTCCCAGGATGGCAACGACCGGTATTTCGCGAATATGCAAAAACACCTTGTACGCAATCCACAGCAGTAAAAATGAATAGAGGAAGGAAAAGCGGAAGGGCAGGTCGTTCGGGAAATGCATGGCATGCCAAATGTAGTTGAGGACGTTGGTGTTAAAGCTTGCAAACATAAAGACCAGCGCCAGAAGATTCACAACTTTTTCGCGACCTTTGATTGACGGAACAAACAGGAACAGCGGCACGAGCAAAATCGTCGCCACCCCGCTGTAGACGTTCGGCAGCACAACATCGCCGCTGGAACGGATGGTTGGGATAACGTCCGCAAAATGATTGGCTAAAAAGTCAAAAATATTAAAATAGGTAGAAAAATCCTGCGGAAAAGTACCCGAGGTAGCGGATGAGGCTCTAAGCGAAAAATAAACCGGTACAAGCGCAAAGCATGCCAGCGCCGCGCCGAGCAGCGAGGAATAGGCAAACATAAACCCCGCGTTGAAAAAGCCGGGCTTCTTCGGTTTTGCCTTAAGTAATTCCGGCGTTTCGTCCGGCTGATATTCCTCGGAAAAGTAGCATACAAGAAAGAATATGACGCTGAAGATGCAGACCATAAAGCCCATATAGTAGTTCGAAACCAGCGTAATGGCAAGCGTAATGGAATACAGCATAAACTTTCGGTGTTTAACCACGCAGTAAACGCCGAGCATCACCAGCGGAAGCAGCGCCATGGCGTCGATCCACATCACGTTCCAATAATACGCAATAAAAAAGGAGCAGAAGGAATACAGCACGCCGAACGCTGCGGTTGCGGCATTGCTTTTTCCATAAACCTTCCGCAGCATATAGGTAAAAGCGCCTGAAGCAAACGCACACTTGACCGCAATCATCGTAGCAATGGCTTCGGGTATATTCTTATGCCCAAACAGCAGTACAAGCAATCCGGTCGGGCTGGAGAGATAGTTGAAGAAGTTTCCTAAAAATCCGCCGCCCAGTCCTGAATTCCAGGAATAAAACAGGCTTTGTCCGCCGACCAGGCGTTCATATAACTCGGCAAACAACGGACCGTATTGGTGATACAAATCCATGCGCAGAATCGTTCTGTCCCCAAAGGGCGCCATACGCGTACAGA
>JAVBSB010000124.1:0-6687 GCA_031547365.1 Oscillospiraceae bacterium
CGTACAAGCTGTAAATGAGGCGCTTCGTAACGTCGCGGCGCCGATTGTGCTTGACCCTGTAATGGTTGCCACCAGCGGGGCTTCGCTTACAGGCGCGACGGCGGTGCAAGCCATGCAAAGCTTGCTGTTTCCGCTGGCTGCGCTTATCACCCCGAACCTGCGCGAGGCGGAGGTGCTTGGCGGAGCACAAGTCCAAACCGCAGCAGACATGGAAGCCTGCGCGCGTACGATAGGCTACCCCGTGCTGATAAAGGGCGGACACCTGGAGCACGCCGGCGCGGACGATCTGTTGTATACGAACGGGCAAGCTTTTTGGCTGCACAGCGCTCGGCTGGATTTAGGCAAGGGCGTGCATGGCACCGGCTGTACGCTCTCTTCGGCGATTGCGTGCCGGTTGGCGCTCGGGCACAGCCTACAGGAAAGCGTAAAGCTATCTAAGGCGTGGCTGACCTGGCTGCTGAAGGAACGCCCCGACTTTGGCGTACCGAACGGACCGCTCATGCAAAGATAGATGAACAAATAATTAGACGAGGGAAAGCAATGCTGGTCAACGGAAAAAAAGTGGAATATGAATCCATAAGCTTGCTGCAATATTTGCAGCAGGAGGGCTTTAATCCGGCGCACGTTGTGGTGGAGCGCGGAGGTGAAATTTTAACGCGCGAACGCTTTGCCTCGGTCATGCTGGCGGATAGCGACGAGATCAATATCCTACATTTTATGGGAGGCGGTTAGTACCCTATGCATATAAAATATCGGCTTACATATGAAAAAGAAAAGCAGGCGAATTTAGTCAAACCGCCGCGCGGCTCCAACTTTGAGCTGATGCGCATTTTAATGATGCTGATGATCGTCGCATATCATTTGCTTTGCTATGGCATCGCGCCCGACGTTGCGGCGTCGCCGCTGCTGAGTAAGATTGTCGTAGCGACATTCTGCTCCGGCGGAAAAATCGGCGTCAACGGCTTTGTGCTGTTGAGCGGTTACTTTCTTTGTGTTTCGGCGTCCAGCGCAAAACCGAAGCGATTGCTGAAGCTCTATTTACAGATGTTTTTTTATTCAATGGGTACCTTCCTTGTGATGGCTGCCCTGGGGATTTGCAGGTTTAATCTGGATGATGTGGTCGCGTTTATTTTCCCGATCGGCAGAAGCACTTATCCATTCGCGACGAATTTCTTTTTCTTAATGCTGCTTTCCCCCTTCATCAATTTACTGATAAAAGCGCTTGACCGTAAAAATTATCTTCGGCTGCTTGCGGTGAGCTTTGTGATCTTTTCGCTGATCCCGACCATCATTGAGGTGCGGTATCCTTATGAAAACCTGGTGTGGTTCGTGTTTTTGTATCTGCTTGCCGGCTTTGTCCGGCTGTATCCCATGCCGCTGTTCGATCGGAAATGGCTGGCGCTGGGCGTTGCGGCTGGCTGCTATTGTATCATCGCAGGCTACAGAGCCATGCTCGGCGCGTTGTTGCCCCATATCCCGATCCTGCGCTTTATACCGCCCGCGATGACTTCGCGCAGCAACGCGGTGCCGGTGCTGCTTTGCGCTTTGGGTTTGCTGCTGTTTTTTAAGAATGTCAAGGTGAAAGGCAGCAGGATAATTAACCTTATCGCGTCGGCAACATTCGGGGTCTATCTTCTGCACGACCACAGCAAGGCGATGCGGCAGCTGCTTTGGAAGGATCTTTTCGACTGCCGCCCGTTTTTATCTGACACAGCCGCATTGACTTGGCGGATTCTTGCCGCGGTCGCAGCTGTGTTTGCAGTCGGGATTGTAATTGATCTCATTCGGCAATATGCGCTGGAAAAGCCGCTGTTTCTATGGATTAATAAAATAAAATGGACACCGAAAAAGAGCGGTGAATCGGGTTAACATAACCATGAATAAGCGAATGTAACCATCGCTTTGAAAGGATAATTTGGAATGGCAGACGTGTTTCGCTTGGGAGGTAAAACGTTTCACTCCCGTTTTATTTTAGGCAGCGGGAAGTTTTCGCTGCCGCTGGTTCGCGCTGTGACTGAACAGGGCGCAGCCGAGATGATTACGCTCGCGCTGCGGCGCGCAAATACCGGCGGGGAAGAAAATATACTTGATTATATCCCGCAGGGCGTGACCTTGATTCCGAATACCTCCGGCGCGCGCAACGCCGAGGAGGCTGTTCGAATCGCAAGGCTTGCGCGCGCATTGGGCTGCGGCGATTTTGTGAAGGTAGAAATTATGCGCGACACAAAATATCTTCTGCCCGAAAACGCAGAGACCGTTCGCGCCACACAAATGCTTACAGCAGAAGGCTTTTCGGTGCTGCCATATGTTTACCCCGACCTTGCGACGGCGCGTGCGCTGGTGCAGGCAGGCGCCGCGGCAGTAATGCCGCTGGGCGCGCCGATTGGCAGTAACAAAGGCTTGCTTACCCGCGAATTTATTCAAATATTGGTCGAAGAAATTGAACTGCCGATCATCGTAGACGCGGGCATAGGCAAGCCGTCACATGCCTGCGAGGCGATGGAGCTGGGCGCCGCCGCCGTAATGGCGAACACCGCGGTGGCCACCGCAGGCGACCCTGCGCAGATGGCGCTGGCGTTCAGGCATGCAATCGAGGCGGGGCGGCTGGGCTATCTGGCGGGCTTGGGTCGCGTACTCGAACAAGGCGCGGAAGCCTCGAGTCCGCTGACAGGCTTTTTGGAGGACGCATGAAGCAGATTGCCTTTGACCCTATGGTCTATCAGCCCGGTATGGAGCAAATCGAGTCGGATATCCTAGAGCGTACGCTGGCAATGCAGCTTGTGCCCGAACGATATACCGCTGACGATGTGCGGCGCGCAATTGCCGCGCCTGTCCGCAATACAGAAGACTTTGCTGCGTTGCTTTCGCCTGCGGCGGAGCCTTTTCTGGAATCGATGGCACAGGCGGCGCGCAGCGAGACACGGCGCTGGTTCGGCAATAGCGTAAGCTTGTTTACGCCGCTGTACATCGCGAATTATTGCGAAAACCACTGCACCTACTGCGGGTTCAGCAGCGGACAGAAAATTAAGCGCGGCAAACTGACGATGGATGAAATCCGCCGCGAAGCAGAGACGATCGCCGCGACCGGCTTGCAGGAATTACTGGTTTTAACAGGCGAGTGCCGGACCGCAGCTGACGTTTCATACATTTCCGAGGCAATCCATTTATTGAAAGACTACTTTGGCGTGCTGGGCGTGGAAATTTATCCCTTGAATTCGTCGGAATATCGTGTATTGCGCGAGTCCGGCGCGGATTATGTGAGCGTCTATCAGGAGACCTATGACCCTGTGACTTACGCAAAAGTACACCCGCTGGGTCCGAAGCGCTGCTACCCCTACCGATTTTATGCGCAGGAGCGGGCGCTGCTGGGCGGCATGCGCGGCGTGGCGTTTGGGGCATTGCTGGGGCTGGGAGACGTTCGGCGCGACGCATTCGCCGCGGGATACCACGCTTATTGCACACAGAAAAAATATCCGCAGGCGGAGATATCGTTCTCTTTTCCGCGGCTGCGGCCTGCGCCGGGATTATCGGCAGCATCGGACGTAAACGAACGGCAGCTGCTGCAAATCATGCTGGCGTATCGGTTGTTTATGCCCTTCGCGGGCATCACAATCTCAACGCGGGAACGCGCGGCTTTTCGCGACGCGGCGGCAGGTATGGTTGCGACTAAAATGTCGGCGGGCGTAAGCGTCGGAGTAGGCGGCCACGGAGAGGACGCCAAAGGCGATCCGCAGTTTTTAATCGCTGACGGGCGCAGCGTCACCGAAGTGCGGCAAATGCTTGCGGCGCAGAACCTGCAAGCCGTGATGATTGACTATGTGAGGGTATAAGAAGGATGGATCATATATGCTTGAAATTGCGGTAACCAACCGGTATTTGTGTAAAGATGATTACTTTACACAAATCGCGAAAGTGGCATCTCACAAGCCTTATGCGATTTTGCTGCGCGAAAAAGACTTGGATTACGACAAGTATGTCGCCTTGTCAAGCAAGGTCAAACGAATTTGTGATGAAGCCGGCACGCGGATGATTGCGCACACGCATGCAAGCCCGGCATTTGATTCGCTGCATGTGCCGTTCGCTCTGGCAAGCGAGCAGTTGGCGCGTGAATTCGCTCTGAGCGTGTCGGTACACAGCGCCGAGGAAGCGATAAAAGCAGAGGCAATCGGCGCGAAGCTTGTCATTGCAGGGCATATCTTTGAAACCGGCTGCAAGCCCGGCTTATCTCCGCGCGGACTCGCATTTTTGGAGGAAATCTGTCGCGCGGTACGCATCCCTGTGTTCGCAATCGGGGGCATCAGGGCGGAAAATATGCAGCTATGCGCAGCTGCGGGCGCTGCCGGTGTGTGCAGAATGTCTTATTGGATGGAGTTGTGATATGGCGAGAAAGCTGTTTTGTGAACTGGGTCCCTGGGCTTACAAAATTTCGCGCTGGAAGGTATGCGCGTTGCGGCATGTGCAAAATTTACGCAGCAAGGATGTCCTTGCGCGGGAGCATAGCGAGAACCCTTTGCCGAACCTGATCTATTCGCACAAATCGCTGATCCGCCGCAAGCTGGGCGATGTGGATATGCGGCTGCAAGACAACAAAGCGGTCAACCTTGGTATTGCCGCGCCGTGTGTGAATGGGGTTCTGATACGCCCGGGCGAAACCATGTCTTTTTGGGCGCTGGTGGGCAACAGCACCGCACGCAAGGGCTACCGCGAAGGGTTGACGCTGTCGAAGGGAAAAACGTTTGCGGGCGTGGGCGGCGGATTATGCCAGTTCACAAACCTGCTGCACTGGATGGCTTTGCACAGTCCGCTTGATATTACGGAGCACCATCACCATGACGGGTATGATTTATTTCCCGATTTTGGGCGGCAGGTACCGTTCGGCTGCGGCACATCGGTGCAGTATAACAACCTCGACTATCGCTTATATAACGGAACGGACAACACCTTTCAAATTCGCGTATGGGTGGACGAAATATACCTTTGCGGAGAACTGAGGGCAGCACAGCCCCTCGCCTTGCGCTGGCATATCGCAGAAACCGAGAACCGCTTCGTGCGTGAAGGAGAAGACCTTTACAGAGAAAATGTAATTACAAGAAAAACGATAGATCCCTTGACCGGCAACACTTGTAAAAGCGAAGTTATACGCCGAAGCCACGCAAAAGTCATGTATGATGTAAAGTATATTACTTGCCATTCTTTCTCTGAAGAGAAAGAAGCAAAGAGACTTTAAGCCGCTTCGCTCTGACGAACGATAGGTTGGTGAAGGGAAAGAAATATGCAGACTTTAACCCCCGCGCAGCTGGCGGAACGCAGCATACAAAAAAAATACCAGAAGGCAATCTGGAATCCGTTTACAAGAGCTGTAAAAAGTTATGCCCTGATTCAATCGGGCGACCGTATTGCGGCATGTATTTCCGGCGGGAAGGATTCGTTCCTCACGGCCAAGCTGTTACAAATGCTCCAACGGCACAGCGAGGTACCGTTCGAGCTTGTCTTTTTGTGCATGGATCCGGGATATAATCCGCAAAACCGGCAAGCGATACTGGACAACGCCGAGCGGTTGGACTTGCCGGTCGAGCTGTTTGAAGTAAACATTTTTGATTATGTGGCAAAGCAAAGCGGGTCGCCGTGCTATCTTTGCGCAAGGATGCGGCGGGGACATCTGTACAGCCAGGCAAAAGCGCGAGGCTGCAACAAAATCGCGTTGGGGCATCACTTTAATGATGTGATCGAAACGACGCTGATGAGCATGCTTTACGGGGCGCAGCTACAGACCATGCCGCCGAAGCTAAAAAGCCAAAACTTTTCCGGAATGGAATTGATTCGCCCGTTGTACTGTGTGCATGAGGAAGATATCGTCGCGTGGCAGCGCTATAATAACCTGGAATTTTTGCGCTGTGCCTGCCGACTGACCGAGTCACCCGGGGAGGAGCACCCCTCTAAGCGCAGCGAGATGAAGCAGCTCATTGCACAGCTGAAGCAGATCCATCCCGACGTTGAAAAATGCATCTTCCAAAGCACGCACAACGTGCGGTTGGATACGATGATCGCCTACACGCACCACGGAGCGGAGCACTCATTCTTGGATGACTACGAAAACGATAAAATCGTATGCGCGGAATAGCATGCGATTTTATTTTTTTACAGAGAATTCTTTGCCTGCTACAGAAATTAATTCGGCATTATACAAGCATACCAAAATAATTATGTTGTTTTTTTTTTGCTATTTACTAATTTATGAAAAATGATAAAATAAAAAGGATTTATATTTCTGAAAGGGGCAAACACATATGATTATCGGTATTCCAAAAGAAATTATGCAGGGCGAGCGGCGCGTTTCCGCGATCCCCGAAACCGTAGCGAAGCTGGTTGCGGCAGGCAACGAGGTGCTTGTGGAGCAGTCGGCAGGCATGGGCGCATTTTTTGCTGATGAACAATACGCACAGAGCGGCGCGAAAATTATTGACGACGCACAAGCGCTCTATGCGAAAGCGGAGCTGATCCTCAAGGTGAAGGAACCGCAGTTCAACAAGAACGTCAATAAGCACGAAATTGACATGATGCACAAAGGTCAGTACCTGATTACCTTCATTCATCCGGCGTCGCCCGTGAACCATGAGATGGTGAAGAACATGGCAGAAAAAGGCATTATCGGTTTGACGCTTGACGGCGTGCCGCGTATTTCCCGCG
>JAVBSB010000151.1:0-3397 GCA_031547365.1 Oscillospiraceae bacterium
CGAAGCACGTCGGCGATATCAAAGAGCTCTGCGATATCGTGCACCCGCGCTACGGCGTGCTGACCTCCATCGGACCGCAGCACCTCGAAACCTTTGGTTCGCTGGAAAACGTAATTGCCACCAAGTTTGAGCTTGCTGATGCTTTGCCTGCGAACGGCACGCTGTTTGCCAACGGAGACAACGTTAATATTCAAAGCAACTTGCACCGTTATCCCAACGTCATAACCTATGCGCCCTGCGACAACGGCAGCAATTATTACGCGGAGAACATCAGCGCCGACGCGCGCGGCACAACCTTCACCGTTGTAACCCCAAAGGGCGAGCGCGAAACCTTCACCTCGCGGCTGATTGGGCAGCACAACGTTGTGAACCTTGTCGGCGCAGTGGCTGTGGCGCATACACTGGGCATTCCGCTGCAAAGCCTTAAAGGACAGATGCGTAAAATCATGCCTGTGCCGCACCGCCTGGAGCTGATTGACAGAGGCAACGTGATCGTCATAGACGACGGCTACAATTCCAACCCCTCCGGCGCGAAGGCCGCATTGGACGCCCTGACCCTGTTTGACGGCATAAAAATCATTGTTACGCCCGGCATGATTGAGCTGGGCACACGGCAGGAAGAGCTGAACCGTATCCTCGGCACACAAGCCGCCGCCGCATGCGATTATATCGCTTTGGTCGGCGCCGCACAGACAAAACCGATTTACGACGGCATCATCGAAGCCGGGTTTGAACCCAGCCGCGTGATTGTCGAAGAAACCCTGCAAGCCGCGATGGCGAAGGTCTATGCCCTACCCGCCGAACAGCGCAAGGTCATCCTGCTGGAAAATGACCTGCCCGACAATTACTGAGAACCCATAACCCAAAGGAGGCCTTATGAAATTAAAATTGGCAGTGCTTTTTGGCGGCAAAAGCGTGGAACACGAGATTTCCGTGATTACCGCGCTGCAGGCCATTGCGGCGCTGGATACAAATAAATATGATGTGCTGCCGGTCTACATCACAAAGCAAAATGCCTTCTATATCGGCGAGGATATTGGCAAAATCGAAGCATATAAGGATATTCAGTCGCTTTTAGCCAAAAGCCGGCAGGTTGTGCCCGCCTGTGTAGACGGCAAGGCTGCGCTGCTGCGGCAGCCCGCGAAAGCCTTTGGTAACAACGTTTTAGCGCAAATTGACTGTGCGTTCCCCATTGTGCACGGCACAAACGTGGAGGACGGCACCTTGCAGGGTCTGCTGCGCCTATTGGGTGTACCGTATGCGGGCTGCGATGTCACTGCGTCGGCGTTGGGCATGGATAAATATGCACAAAAGTGTGTGTTTAAAGACACGGAAATTCCCGTGCTGGACTGCGTTGTATTGCGCGCCGCGGAATATGACGCTGACCCGGAAAGCACTTTGCAAAAAGCTGCAAGGTTTTGCTATCCTGTCATCGTAAAGCCTGTGAACCTGGGCTCGAGTGTGGGAATTACAAAAGCCGACGACCGTGCCGCGCTGGAAAAAGCGCTGGAGCTTGCGTTCCGTTTTGCCCCGCGCGTTTTAGTCGAGCCAGCAGTGCAAAATCTACGTGAAATCAATTGCGCCGTATTGGGCGACGCCGATAGCGCGCGGGCATCCGTCTGCGAAGAACCCCTCAACGCAGACGAAATCCTCAGCTATGAAAACAAATATATGTCCGGCGGAAAGACAGGGAAAAACGGCGCAAAAACAAGCTCGCAGGCGGGTAAGGGCATGGCTAGCCTGGACCGCAAAATTCCCGCGGATATTCCGCCCGCGCTTTCGCAGCACATACAAAGCCTTGCGGTAAAAGCGTTTCAGGCGCTGGACTGCAACGGCGTTGCGCGCATTGACTTTTTGATGGACGGAAGCAGCGGCGAGGTATGGCTCAATGAGATTAATACGATACCCGGTTCGCTGTCGTTTTATCTGTGGGAGGCATCAGGTCTGGCATATCCGCAGCTGCTTGACGAAATGATTCGCCTGGCGTTTGCCCGCCAACGCATGCAGGAGGATCTTTTGTTTTCATTTGATACCAACGTTCTTGCCAATGCTAAACTTGGAGGTGCTAAAAAATGAGTAGACCCGTAGCCAACGTAGAAGCCAGAGAGTGGAATCCTGAAGTGGACGAGATGTATCAGGTCCGCCGAAAGAGCAACATTAAATTTTTGATCATTCTTGCGGCTGTTGTCGTGGTGGTTGCCGTTGTGGTCAGCTTAGTTCTGTTCCTTCCCGGAAAAAATGACCCGACAGATCTTGGCTCAGCACAGCCGCCGGAAGGGCAAACCACCGTTGCGGAACAGACAACCCTGGATCCGAATGACCCTGTTGCGCTGGGTATGAGCAGTTATGCCAGCGGAAATTATGCCGAGGCAATCACAATCCTTGACCTTGCGGTGGCGCAAAAGCCCGAATCGGGCGATGCCTATGCGTTCAGAGGGATGAGTCACTTTATGCAGGCGAATTATTCCTCCGCCATTATGGATTTAACCAAAGCGCTGCGCTATCTGGGCGAACGCTCCGACCTGCTGACACTGCGCGGGCAGAGCTATTATTTGCAGGCGATGTACCCCGAAGCCGGCGGCGACCTCACCCGCGCAATAGAGCTGGACCCGGTCAACAAAAACGCCTATACATATCGCGCCATGGTGTATGACATCACCGGCAAGCCCGAGCTTGCGGCATCCGACCGCCTCATGGCCGGAGGACAATAACAGCAGGAGCATAAACATAGATGAATTACATTTTTTCCGATAAAATCAGCGCGTTGGCTCCGTCGGCCATACGCGAAATATTAAAAGCCACTTCGCAGCCCGGAATTATTCCCTTTGCGGCGGGAAATCCTGCGCCGGAGGCTTTCCCTGTCGACGCCGTGCGGGAAATTTCCGCGCGCCTGCTGCATGAGCGCCCTGTGGATTGCCTGCAATATGGCATCACAGAGGGCTACACACCTCTGCGCGCGCGCGTACGTGAGGATATCCGCAGCAGGCTGCAAATCGGTACGCAGGCAGACGAGCTGATCATAACCTCCGGCGCACAGCAGGTAATCGACCTCGCAACAAAAGTGCTCTGCAATGAGGGCGATGTCGTCATTGCGGAAAGCCCTTCGTTTATCGGCTCGCTGAACACCTTTCGTTCCTATGGCGTGCGCCTGCGCGGTGTCCCCATGCAGACGGACGGCATGGATGTGGATGCCCTCGAAGCGCTGCTAAAAACTGAGAAAAAGGTACGCTTCATCTACACCATACCGAATTTTCAAAACCCTTCCGGTCTCACCATGTGCCTGGAAAAGCGGCACCGCGTGTATGAACTCGCGCAGCGGTACGGCGTTCTCATTCTGGAGGACAACCCCTATGGCGAACTGCGGTATGACGACGCTGAAGCGCTGCCCTGTATTAAA
>JAVBSB010000024.1:0-13879 GCA_031547365.1 Oscillospiraceae bacterium
GGCAGCATTATTACCTTATATGCCGGCGCAGAAACCGACGCGGCAACCACCGCGCAGTTGCTGGACAAGCTGGGGCGGCAATACAGCGATATGGATGTTTCAGCGGTTGAAGGCGGACAACCCGTATACTACTACATGATAGGGATTGAATAAAAACCAACCCAACATAATTACTGCTTCAGGCGGATTTTTCTCAGCCCGGCGTCATATGCATATTAGACGGTAGATTTACCGCTATTTTTATGAAAAGCCGGGTGAAATTTTATGAATACCTTGGTACTCGCGGCAAATGCAGGCGCCTACTGTTACCCCTGGGCGAATATGCAAACCATAAACGGCAGTGTTATCCGTGTTGTACAACCCGAAGCCGGTCTGCAGCTGGCGCCTTTTTTCGAGAAAATCGTTCTAATCAACGGCTTGCAGACCAACTGGCTGTTCCACCCCGCATGGAAAGAGAAAGACAGTTATTTTTTTCTTTGGGATCCTGCGCGCTGCCCGCGTTATGCCCCCGGCGCAGATGTGCTCAAGCTGTTGAAAACGCAGCACAAGGTCTATTCCTTTCAGCAGGAGGACTGTGATGCCTTTGGTCTGCGCTTTAATTCAACGATGTATGCCGCGCCGCCGCCCGCGCTGTACCCGCCCGAGCCGCTCCGTTATGACGTGCTCTTTTTAGGTGTGCCGAAGGACCGGCTGCCCCTTTTGCGGGAGCTGCACGGTCAGTGCCTCAAGCTGGGGCTGAAGACAAAGTTCCAAATCGGCCTGACGTTTCTCGACCGGATTGAGCCGGAGCAGAGCGAGGGCTGGAATATCACGCGGGAGTGGACAGGGTATACAGATTATTTGCATTGGGTGCAGCAAAGCCGCGCTCTGCTGGATATCTATCAGGCGATCCAGACCGGCTATTCTCTGCGTGTCATGGAGCATATCTTCTTTGGGAAGAAGCTCATTACCAACAACGCGCTAATCGAGCAGGCGGCGTTTTATCACCCGAATAACATATTTCTATTGCAAAAGGATGATATCAACGGCTTAAAGGACTGGCTGGATCTGCCTTTTGCAGCGATTGCGGACGAAATTAAAGCATACTATAAATTCGAAAATTGGGCGGAGCGGTTTATTTGAATTTGCAGACAGGCATCCGGTTTCTTAAAGGCGTAGGCGAAAAGCGCGCGGCAGTGCTGCAAAAACTGGGCATTGCCACTATCGGCGATTTAATCACCCACACGCCCCGCGCCTATGAGGACTGGCAAACAATCGCACCCATCGCGCAAGCCGCGGCGGGTGTGCCTGTTTGTGTGCGCGCAACCGTAGATGAACCCCCGAAAAAGCACCGCATACGCTCCGGTTTGACTCTCTATAAAACGCAGGTGAGCGACGACACAGGCTCGCTCGGTATTACGATTTTTAACAATGTCTATCAGGCGGAAAAACTCAGGCAGGGCGATGCGCTTCTGTTTTATGGCCGCATCGCGGAAAACTTTTTTGTCCGCGAAATGAGCGCGCCGCAGTTTGCGCCCCTGAGCGAAGCGCGCCTGCATCCCATATATCCGCTTACGGAGGGCATCTCAAGCCGCGCGCTGGAGCGTCTTATTTCCATTGCGTTAGAGCAGGTAAGTGCGCACATCAAAGAGATTCTGCCCGACGACCTGCTCGCGGAATATGACCTGATGGGGCGCGCTGAGGCGCTGCGGGCAATTCACCAGCCCCGCGATATGGATGAGGCGTTGCGCGCGCGGCGCAGGTTGGCGTTTAACGAATTGCTGACGTTACAGCTTGGCTTTGCGCTGCTGCGCCAGGGACGTGCGGACGAAACCGCAGCCGCGCTCCCCGCCGAAGCGGCGGAAGAATTTCTCTCGCTGCTGCCCTTTATCCCTACCGCGGCGCAGGTCCGTGCCGTGCGCGAAGCGGCGAGCGAAATGGCAAGCCCGCAGCCGATGCGCCGTTTATTGCAGGGAGATGTGGGTTCAGGAAAAACCGCAGTCGCAGCAGCCTTATTGATGCAAGCGGTGCGCGGCGGCACGCAGGGCGCTATCATGGCGCCGACAGAGTTGCTCGCGCGCCAGCATTTCGAAACCCTGCACGCCCTGTTTGCTCCCTGCAAGCTCCCGCCCGATTCCCTTGCGCTGCTCGTGGGCTCCACCGGCGCAAAAGAGAAAAAGCGCATTAAGGAGGGGCTGGCTGCGGGCACAATCCCTTTGGTGGTAGGCACACACGCCCTGCTGGAGCGCGATGTCGCGTTCGCGCAGCTTGGCTTGGCGGTTGTGGACGAGCAGCACCGCTTTGGCGTAGAGCAGCGCAACGCGCTCACCTCAGCGCAGGAAAAAGCAGCGCTGCCGCACCTGCTGGTCATGTCTGCCACGCCCATTCCGCGCTCCCTCGCCATGATCATCTACGGCGATTTGGATATCTCCGTGCTCGACGAATTGCCGCCGGGGCGTACGCCGGTCGAGACCTATTGCGTTCCGTCTGCGCTGCATACGCGTGCCTACGGATATGTGCGCAAGCACCTGGACGCAGGCAGGCAGGGGTATATCGTCTGCCCGCGCGTGGAGGACGACGACGCCGGCGAGCTTGCCGCCGTGACGCAATTATATGATTCGCTCTCGTCCGGAGTCTTCGCGGGTTATAGGCTGGGGCTGCTGCACGGAAAGCTTGGCTCCCGCCAAAAAGAGGCAGTAATGCAGGGCTTTGCGGAGGGTAAGATACAGCTGCTTATCTCTACCACTGTCGTGGAGGTAGGCGTGGACGTACCCAACGCGGTCATTATGGTCATCGAAAACGCAGAACGCTTCGGCTTGTCGCAGCTGCATCAGCTGCGCGGGCGCGTGGGGCGCGGCAAGGAAAAAAGTACCTGCATCCTCATTTCGGACGCCGAAAACGAAGATGCGCAGGCACGGTTTGAGATCATGAAGCAGACGAACGACGGCTTTTTAATTGCAAAAAAAGATCTTGAGCTGCGCGGTCCCGGCGATTTTTTCGGCGCGAGACAGCATGGGCTGCCCGTGCTGCGGCTCGCCGATATCGCTGCGGACGCGGAATTGCTGGCGCAAAGCCGTGCGGCTGCGTCAGAATTACTGCGCCGAGACCCCAATTTAAGCGATCCTGCGCATTATAACATAAAAAAGCTGTGCGAAAAACTTTTTTCCGGTTGACAAAACCGTGATTATGGATTAAAATATAAGTGCTGAAAAAAGATTTTCGGTAAAATTTTACATGATTAGGAGATTTGCTATGAAACGTATACTGGTCCTCCTGCTTGCATTGTGCACCATAGCCACCTTTGCGTTTGCCTGCGGCAAGGAAGCCACAGAAGAAACCACCGCGCCCATCAATGCCGAAGAGTTTACATCCGAGGAAGATATTACCGTCGAGGAAACTTCCGCCATTGAAGACACCTCTTTGGCTGAAGACGCAAGTACAGTTGAGGCTTCAACCGGCGGAGTTACGACCGCGGTAACCTCAGCCGGCGAAACAACCGCCGCAACCACAACCGCTGCCGAAGGCGTTAAAACGCCCGAAGGCACCGCCGCAATCGTGGCGTTCTACAACGACGCCGCCAACGCCACCAAGTCGCAAAAGAACTTCACCGCCGTTAAGAGCGATAAGCTCGACTGCCACATCACCGAGGGCGTGCTCAAAATCGTTGACAGCGCCCTGAACGATCTGCGCAAGGACAAGCCGAACCAAAAAGAAGTCTTCGTCAACGGAAAAAGCGACGACACCACGCCGCAAAAATTCCTGCCTGTGGGCGGCGAGTCCTATATGAGCAAGCTGCAGCCCGCATGGGTCAAGAGCGCCACCTGCACAAAGAATTCGAACGGCACCTTCACCGTAAAGCTCTCGCTGAAGGAAGAGACCTTTAAAGCTAAAACAGAAGATCCCGTTCACCACCGCTCCTGTATGGATACCCTCGACGTGGACTGGGGCGGGCTGCCGTTTAAGGTACACGACGACACCAAGGGCCGCAACCACGACGCGACAATCACCGCTGTTGTTACCGCCGACGGCAAGCTGCTCAAAGAGCTGCACATCTATGAGCCTGTTGAGGTCAAGGGTCAGGTCCAGGTCGGTTTTTGGAGCAACCTCACCGTCGAAGGCTACTGGAAGCAGGACATTAAATTTAGCTAAAGCGCGCAATAGTTTTAAAGTCACCGGGGTACACGCAAGTGTATCCCGGTTTGCCTATCCTGTCAAAATGAATGTCTTGCGTTTCCATATTTTGCAAGCTCGCACAAATTCGTACAAATTCCAAATAAAATAATGATAGCGTTGCTTGACATATTTGTTTTTATAATGTAAAGTGGAACTGTACCCTTTCGAAGATGAAAGTGATGCAGGACGTAAAAAGAATAAAGGAAGTAAAAAGCTATGGAAGAGGTAATGGAACTGCGGCAAATGCCCGAAATTCAAAACATCGCGGAATACCTCCGCAATATGGAATTCAAGAAGAAAGCTTTTGGCGGTTGTGCCGTCGAAAGTGTATTGGAACATTTTTCGGCGGTGACGCAGCAGTATGAGTCTATCATCTCCGCCTATATGCTGCAGGCGCAAAAACAGGCACAACAAACAGCCATTCTGCAGGGTCAGCTGAAGCAAAAAGAAAGAGAGCTTGCCACAGCCACCGCAAAGCTACAGGAAGTAATGCAATGGGGCGGCCATCCATCCCCTTCTTATCAGCAGCCGCAAATGCAAACCCCGCAGCCCGCCTGGCCAAACCAGGGCTATCCGCAGCAAGGCTGGGGACCACAGGCACAGCAGCAGCCTCCTATGCAACAGACATCCTTCCCCGCGCAGCAGCGCTCGATGCAGCAGCCGGGGCTACAGCCCGGTATGCAGCAGCAGTATGCGCAGCAACAGCCGCAAACAAGCTATAACTGGCAGAACGAGGCTGAATATCAACGCGAGCCATCCTATCTGTACGCATAACGGGAGGCTCGCCAATGAAAATGCAGCAACTAACCCCTACACAGGTGCTGCAGGAAAAAGGGCGCAAACTGATCCGCCGCAACAGCTTGAGGACGCTGCTGGTCAGTGCGTGCAGCACTGTTGTCTGCACCTTTCTCCTGTTCGGCGTTGTCTTCGGACTCGCATGTGTACAAGGGGATTCTATGAACCCAACATTAAAGCATAACGATTTTGTGCTGTTCTGCCGTGTTGACGGGTTCGGCGCAGGGGATGTTGTAATCCTGCGCGCGGAGGGCATCACACTGCGTCGGCTGGTCAAGCGCATCGTAGGGGTACCCGGCGATACGGTCAATATCGACACCTGGGGTACGGTCTCCGTCAACGGAAAAGTGCTGCAGGAAAGCTACGCCATTGGCACAACGCAGCAAAAAGAAAATGAGAAATTTCCTTTGACGCTGGGTACAAATGAATATTTCGTGTTGGGTGATAACCGCGAAAACTCCAGTGATTCCCGCAACTTTGGCACAATAAAAAAAGATCAGATCAACGGCAGGGCGCTGGCGCTGTTCCGGGCAAGGATTAAAGCAGCTCCATCGTCATAATTATCATGATTCCGTCATAAAAAATGCAAATTAAACACTTGACCCTGCCATTATTTTGGCGGGGTTGCTGAATTTTATAGATTTGCTGCTAAAATATGAAATTCAGCACAACAGCGCTTGCAAAACACTTGCGAACGTGATATAATGAAAATATTATAATAGGGAGGTTTGATCTTATGATAGAACTGACAAAGAACCCGAGCGTACTGTCTTGGCTCAAAGACAAACTGGCGCTGGTAAATCCGGATAACGTGGTCTGGATTGACGGCAGCGAAGCGCAATTAGAAGAACTGCGCAATCAGGCGCTTACAAGCGGCGAGCTGGAAAAGCTCAACGAAGAGCTGCTGCCCGGCTGCTACCTGCACCGCACCGCGCTCAACGACGTGGCGCGCGTAGAGCACCGCACCTTCATTTGCGCGCCCACCAAAGAAATGGCCGGCCCCACAAACAACTGGATGGCGCCCGACGAAGCCTATGCCCTGCTGGAAGGCATCGCTAAGAATAGCTACAACGGTCGCACGGCTTATGTCATTCCCTATTCTATGGGGCCTGTGGGTTCCCCTCTGAGCAAAATCGGCGTGGAGCTGACCGACAGCATTTACGTAGTGCTCAATATGGCGATTATGACCCGCGTCGGCAAGGCTGTGTTTGACGTGCTGGGCGACAGCGACGACTGGGTGCGCGGCTTGCACTGCCGCTGCAATATTGAGGAAGAAAACCGCTATATCTGCCAGTTCCCGCAGGACAACACCATCATCAGCGTCAACTCCGGCTACGGCGGAAATGTGCTGCTGGGCAAAAAATGCTTCGCGCTGCGCATCGCCAGCTACCAGGGCTGGAAAGAACAGTGGATGGCAGAGCATATGCTGATCCTCGGGCTGGAAAACCCGCAGGGTGAAGTGAAGTACATCTGCGCGGCGTTCCCCTCCGCCTGCGGAAAAACCAACCTCGCAATGCTGATTCCGCCCGAAAGCTATCAGAAAAAGGGCTACAAGGTCTGGTGCGTCGGCGACGACATCAGCTGGATCCGCAAGGGCGCGGACGGGCGGCTTTATGCCATCAACCCGGAAAACGGCTTCTTTGGCGTGGCACCCGGCACGAATATGAAGTCCAACCCGAACGCGATGATTTCCACCCGCAGGGACACGATTTTCACCAACGTAGCGCACAACCTTGACAACAACAGCGTCTGGTGGGAAAGCATGGACAAGAACCCGCCCGAAAACGCAATCGACTGGAAGGGCAATCCCTGGAACGGCAAAACAGCAACAGCCCCCGGCGCGCACCCCAACAGCCGCTTCACCGCGCCGGCGAAAAACTGTCCCTGTATCAGCTCTGAATTTGAAAACCCGCAGGGCGTGCCGATTTCTGCGTTCGTGTTCGGCGGCAGACGCGCAAAGCTTGCGCCCCTTGTGTATCAAGCGTTTGACTGGAACCACGGCGTGTTCGTCGGCTCCATTATGGGCAGCGAAACCACCGCCGCCGCCAGCGGTCTGGCAGCGGGCGTGCGCCGCGACCCCATGGCCATGCTCCCCTTCTGCGGCTACAACATGGCGGACTATTGGCAGCACTGGATCGACATCGGCGCGACGCTCGACCCCGAAAAAGCCCCGAAAATCTTTAACGTCAACTGGTTCCGCAAGGACGACGACGGCAACTTCATGTGGCCCGGCTTTGGCGACAACCTGCGCGTGCTTGACTGGATCATCGACCGCTGCGAAGGTAAAATCGACGCTGTGGAAACCGCCATCGGCTATGTCCCCAACCCCGAGGACATCAATCTGGAGGGCATCGAAGACCAGGTAACGATTGAGAGTCTGCGCGACATGCTGGACGTTGACCCTGCGCTTTGGCAGGCAGAATCCGAAGGCATCGCGGAGTTTTATGCTAAATTTGAGGGCAAGGTTCCCGCTGAAATGACAGCCTGCCTCGAAGCCATGAAGGCGAAACTTTAAGGCATAACATCGAAATACCAAAAATAATACGTCCGCTTATTCGGAATGATTCCTAATAAGCGGGCGCTTTTTTGATCAGGCGGGCGACCAGGACGGTCACCCCTACAGCTGTCCCATTGATTTACGGTCCGATCCACTTGTGATCGCTGTCCATGGTGGAAAGCTTCGTGTGCTCGCCGTCCCAGACAAATTCGATTGTTTTTGTGAAGCCGTGGCGGTTTTTCGCTACGATGATCTCCATTGTATCTGCGTCGCGCACCTCCACCTCGCCGGACTCGTTTTCGTTTTTATAGTAGTCCTCGCGGTATAGCAGCATCACCACGTCCGCGTCCTGTTCGATGGAGCCGGACTCACGCAAATCGCTCAGCTGCGGGCGGTGTGACTTTCCCCTGCCCTCTGTTGCGCGCGACAGCTGGGCGCAGCAGATCACGGGGATATTAAGGTCTTTCGCCATCATCTTTAGGCTGCGCGTAATTTCGCTGACCTCCTGCACACGGTTTTCGCTGCGCTTTGCGCTTTGCAGCAGACCAAGATAGTCGATGATCACGCAGTCTACGCCCTTGAGGCGGCGTGTTCTGGCTTTGATTTCCGGCACGGTAAGAGCCGACGTGTCGTCAAACCAAAGGTCGCAGTCGTTGAGGCGACCGACAGCGTCGGCGATTTGCTTCCACTCCGCCTGGTCAAAGCTGCCTGTGCGCATCTTATAGCCGGGTACAAGCGCCTCAATGGACAGCACGCGCTGCGCTACCTGCGCCTTGGTCATTTCGAGCGTAAAAAACAGTACGCGTTTTTTTGCGTGAATCGCAATATTACGAGCAAAGTTCAGCGCAACGCTGGTTTTACCTACGGCGGGGCGCGCGCCGATGAGCACCAAATCGGAGCGGTTGATACCTGTCAGGCACTCATCCAGCTCGCCAAAGCCCGTGGTATAGCCCTTATATTGCTCCGCCTCGGGGGAGGTCATCTTCGCGAGGGTGTCATAAACATCGTTGACGATGATGTCGCGCAGGCGCGTCGCGCCCGACTGCACACGGCCCTGGCGGATGTCGTAGATCTTTTGCTCGGCGCTGTCCAGCAGCATGTCTGCGGTTTCGGCTTCGGCGCTTGCGGTTGTGATAATCTCCTGCGAGACAGATATTAGCGTGCGGATATAGAATTTTTCGCGGACGATCTGCGCATAGCTTTCGACATTGGCGGTGCTTGGTACTGCCTGCGCCATCTGGAACAAGTAATTGCGTCCGCCCGTTTCGTCATAGACCTCGTCGCGCTTGAGCCTGTCCAGCACCAGCAGCGGGTCGATTTTGCCGCCAACAGCTTCGATTTCTACCATCATGCCAAAAATCGACTGGTGCTGCGGCAAATAAAAATGCTCCGGCCGCAGAATTACCTGCACCTGAGACATGCACGCAGGGTCAATCAGCACGCTGCCGAGCACAGCCTGCTCCGCCTCCATGCTGAAGGGCATTTGAAATTGATCAAAGGAAAGATCGGGCATGTATAGCTCCTTGTTATTGTTCTATGGGGATGAATTTAAGCTTCATGGGGGTTTTCTCCGCGTCGGCGTACTGCTTCGCTATGGCGCGGTATTCTTTTTCGGTGATCTCTTTTCTTTCGCCGTTTACGATTCTGTAATACATATCCTGCTCTTCAGGGGGCCAATAATCATAATCGTGCCCAACCACAAAGGTCAGTTCGCTGGCATGGGGTGCCAGGCTATAAATTGCCCGGCTGCCGGAATCCGCGCTGTCTGAACCCGCATGCCAAACCGTGCCATCCGCCGCAACATCGCCCCAAAAGCGAGGGCCGTAAAACCCAAGGCAAATCGGTTCGCCGTCGCTGAGCGTGAATAAAGAACGAAGAGCAGGATCTTCACTATAATTCGTCAATAACAATAACTCCGGTGTGCCGTCGTCGTTGATGTCCGCTATCGCATAGCCATCCACCGCATCGTTCCATGCGCCCATGATGTCAACGGCATATGGCATTGCGTTGATTTGATCCCAATTATTGATTTCCCGATCCGTTTCGCCGCTCCAAAGCCATTGCTTGAGTGTATACAAATCATCCAGCACGGGCTTATACGCCGCCGGCGCGGCTTTGTAGGAGGCGGGGCATTCGACGGGCGGCAGCGTAGGGGCCTGCGTGGTGCTGCTTGTCAGGAGTTGTGTGGCGGCAGCGGTGGGTTCTGTCGCCGCTGTTTGTTCCGGCGGCGCAGCCCTCCCGCAGGCGCAAAACGCAAGCAGGCACAGGCAAAGCAGGGCGGCAAGCATGTGTTTCATTGTGGAGTACTCACTTTACACTGCGAACTATTTGTAAAACATGGCACTGTTCTGTTGATTTACATCTCAATAATAGCGGAGGCTGCTCTGCTTCTCTCCAAAAGCAGGTGTGTGCGCAAATCCAAATTACTTCTGCATCCGCAGTACAAGCCCCGCTCCCTCGTGCTCATTCGGGACGCAGTGAAAGCCCATTTTTTCGTAGAAGCCCTCTTTCCCGTCGGCGCTTGTGAGTATGGTATAACACTGCTCGCCCGGCTGTAGACCGTCCGCAATGAACCGCTTCACACGGGTCATCATCTCGCGCCCAATGCCCTGCCCCTGATATTCCGGCAGCACAATGACATCATACACAACGGCAAAATATCCGCCGTCTGTCATCAGGCGTGTCATGCCGACGGTGCGCTCGCCGTCTTTCGCAGCAATCACAAACGCACTGCTGCGCAGCGCCGCTTCGGCTTGGCGCTCACTGAGCTTCCCAAATATCATACTCATCCAACAAGCTTTTTATTGTTCGATAAAACCTGGCATTTAGCTTTCGCAGTTCTTCTTGCTCCGCAGTGCTCATGCTTTTGTCAGGCTGCTGCGCCGGAACGCCTTTCCATAAATCCAAAAGATTGAACGCTTGGTCGTTCACAACGCAAGAATTGATTTTCGGGCAACGGTGAATCAACAGGGAAACAAGCTCTTTCATGCGCAAAACGCCTTCTTGCGTTACGTTAAAAGAATGATTCATCGAGTTTGGTACCATATAACTGCTGCATAGCTTGAACTTCTTGCCGTTGGTGAAGGTAAAGATCAGACAATAAACATAGGCGTCTCTACTGCGTTTAGCCCACTGCTGCCGATCCAGGCGAAGGCAGACAATGTCATCCAACGGATATAAAGCCAAAGAATGCATGGATAAACACGCGACCCAATGCGCTGTAACTGCGATACCTTTAAAGCGCGTTACGCTTCCGCTGTTTAGTTCCTCTTCAAAGCTGCGAATCGCAGCCTTATCTATGCGCAAGGCTTTCATTTGCCTTTTTGATTTCCAAGGTTGAAACAGTACGCTCGGTGTTATTGCCAAGAGCATAGCGACAAAGAATAACACAATATAACGCTGAGGCGAAGGCTCACTCAAAACCGCATATATTACCAATGCATCCATGCCAAGCATACACGCCGCAAGGATCAAAAAATATAGCCACTGCTTTTTTTGGAATATGTTCATCTTATTGCATTCTCCTCGGCGGTTATTCCCCCGTCACCAGCACGAAGAACTTCGCGCTGATACCGCTGTAGAGCTTTATCTCCGCAGGGTAGGTGCCGTAGGATTTAATGTCCTCAATGGTGATTTTGCGGCGATCTACCTCCACGCCCAGCTCCTTGTTCAGCTGCTCGGCAACCTCTTTGGACGTGACCGAACCAAACAGCCGCCCCTGGCTGCCCGCTTTTGCTAATAATTTTACGGTTTTGCCCTCCAGCGCGGCGGCAGCAGTCTTCGCTTCGGCAGTTTCCACCTCAATCTTATGCTTGGCAGCGGTTTCGCGGTTTTTCAGCTCGTTAAGCGCCTGCGCGTTGGCAGGGGCGGCGAGCTTACGCGGGAACAGGAAATTGCGGGCATAGCCCTCAGCCACGTTGACCAGCTCTCCCTTTTTTCCCAGTGACTTTACGTCTTGTGTGAGCACAACTTGCATGATGTTGCCTCCTTCCCTAAGCTTGTTCCAGTATAACACCCTTGTATAAAAATTGCAAGGGCGAAGAGTATTAAACTTTTACGCTCATTCTATCCCCAGCTGCCACGCCATTTCTTTGGTCTTCATCTCAAGCAGCTTCGACACGCCTTCCTCCTGCATGGTGACGCCATAAAGCACATCGGCTTCTTCCATCGTGCCGCGGCGGTGCGAAATCAGGATGAATTGTGTATTTTTTGTCATGCGGCGCACATAACGCTCGTAGCGGGTGACGTTGACGTCATCCAGCGCGGCCTCAACCTCGTCAAAAATACAGAAGGGCGCGGGCGTAGACTTTAAGATTGCAAACAGCAGCGCGATGGCCGAAAGACCTTTTTCTCCGCCCGAAAGCAGGTCGATGTTCTGCACATTTTTCCCCGGGGGGTGCACGCGGATTTCGATCGCGCTTTCGAGCACATCCATGGGGTTTTCCAGCTCCAGCGCCGCCTGCCCGCCGCTGAACAGCTCGACGAAGGTCTCGCTGAAATAGCGGTTGATCTTTGCAAAACGGTCGCGGAACCGCTCTGACATTTTTTCGGTCAGGTCCTCGATCAGGCGCATAAGCTCCGCCTTGCTTTGCTCAATGTCCTCCACCTGTCCGCGCAGGAACTGATAGCGCTCCGATACCTCTTTGTATTCCTCAATGGCGTCGACGTTAATGTTGCCCAATCCGCGGATTTTTTGGCTGACCTCGGTCAGCTCAATCGCTGCCTGCGTCGGGTCGCTGAGCTGGTAGCCAGCCGCCTCCGCCTCACGCTGGGTAATCTGATAATCATCAAACAGCTTTGCCACGGCATTATCCAACGCTTGACGCGCAAGGCTTCTGCGCTCCTCTTGACGGGCTAAATCGCCGCTGAGGCTCTCTTTTTTCCCCATCTCGATGCGCTCTTCGCGCCGCAGAGTTTCGCTCTGCGCCTGCAAATCCTCACGCTGTGCAGCGAGCGCTTCTCCCTCCGCAGCGCCCTGCGCGATATTGGCACGCAGCTGCGTTATACTCTCCCGCAGCGCGGCAATTTTTTGCTCGATTTCGCCGTCGCTTTGTTGCAGCGCTGCCTCTTCGTCCTGTAATTCCAGGTCTCGTCCGCTGTGCCCCTGCTTGCGCTGGCGCAGGCTGGCTGCCAGTTCTTCTCGGGATTCGACGTCCTTTTCAATGGAAAGCAGCTCCATGCGCAGCGAGGATTCGTCTCTGGCCGCCTGTTCGCGCTGTTGCAGCAATTCATACTGCTCAGCCTTTAAGGCATTCTGTTGCTGCTCCAGAGCTTGCTTTTCCTGCTCCAACGCTACCGCCTGACCGTCGCCCATAACACGCGCTTCTTCCAGCTGAGTAACGCGCTGCGCCGCAGCTGTCAGCTCGTTCGCGAGCTCTGCCAGGGCGGTATTGGCGTCCTGCAGGCGTGCTTCCAGCGCGCCGACCCGGCTTTCCTGCCGGATTGCATCCTCCAGCGCGCGCGCCAAATCCCCCTGCAGACCCGAAGACGCCGCCTGCGCCGCCGCTGCCTCCTCATCAAGCTGTTTAACGCGCAGCGCCTGCGCATCCACCTGCTCTGTCAGCAGCGCGATTGCCTGCTTCAGGCGCGTAATTTCGTTGCCGCGGCTCAGAATGCCCGTCCCCTGCTGTCTGGAGCCGCCGGTCATGCTGCCGCCCGCGTTGACGACCTGTCCGTCTAACGTGACGATACGGAAGCGGTAGCTGTACTGCCGCGCAATGGCGATGGCGCTGTCGATGGAATCGGCAACCGCCGTACGACCCAGCTGCGCCTTAAGGATGACTTCGTATTGATTGTCGTAGCTGACGAGATCCTGCGCCATTGCGATAAACCCGGCGCAGCTTTCGAGTCCCTTTTCGCGGAAGTCCGGCGCTGTGACGCTCGTCAGCGGCAAAAACGTTGCCCTGCCTGTGTTGCCGCGCTTTAGGTATTCGATCGCCCGCTTGGCGGACTGCTCATTGTCTGCCACCACGTGCTGCAGCGCTGCGCCGAGCGCCGTTTCGACTGCAAGCGTATAATCCGGCTCAACGCGTATAAGCTGCGACAGCGTGCCGTGTAAGCCCTTTAGTCCGCCGCGGGCGCTTTCTTTCATCAGCGCGCGCACCGCACCGCTGTAGCCCTCCATATTTTGCTCAAGGTCTTCCAGCAGCCGTATGCGTGACTGGCTCTGCTGCTGCTCGTTGCATAATTTATCCAGCTCGCGGCGCGCCTCCTGCGCCTTTGCGGTACGGTTTTCAGCCCGAAGCTGATAACCGCGCAGGCTGTTTTGGAGGCTCTCTACAGATGCGCGGCAGCCCTGCAGGGTCTCGTTCGCCTGTACAAGCGCCGCTTGCATCTCCTCTGCCTGTTGTGTACGCGCGGCACCTGCCTGTTCGATGCTGACCATGCGTGATTTCAGCTCAACCACAGAGGACTCCGCCGCCGACTGCGCAATCT
>JAVBSB010000166.1:0-5523 GCA_031547365.1 Oscillospiraceae bacterium
GATGTCGCTGCGCTTAATTACGCCCTTGTATGCGTTTGCGGCGAATTCCTTGCCGGACTGCGCAAGCACAGCCGCAACGGTCTTAAGATCTGCGCGCATAAACGCCTGCTTGCCCGCGTCGCTCATCGCGTCATACATCCCGGCAATGGACGCAAGCAAAGACTGTACGCCGAACACCTCATGGCAGCAGCCAAATGCCTTGATTTCAGGGAACACGCGGTAAAGCGTATTGACGCACATGGCCATGGGGTTGGTGTAGTTGATGACCCAGGCTTCGGGGCAGTGCTCTTTGATTTTATTCGCAAAGGTAATATAGGCAGGCAGCGTGCGCAATGCGCGCGAATAGCCGCCGGGACCAACCGTGTCGCCAACTGATTGCCAGATGCCAAACCTTTCAGGGTAATGCACGTCGACCCTCATGTTCTGCAGGGAGTAGGGGAGGATAGAAATTAAAACAAAATCCGCCCCCCGCAGCGCTGTATCCAAATCAGGAATGACAACGCACTCCCACTTGCTTTTTATGCTGCTGCGGTTGTCCTGCTGTAGCTTTTCAAAATACTTGCAGTTGCGCCGCGCCGCAGGGATATCAATGTCATATAGCCGTAGTGTGCCGCAAAGCTGCTCCTGCGTAAGAAGATCTGTAAAATATTTATGAGCCCAGTCCTTTGAGCCGCCGCCGATGTAGGTGATGGTGATGTTCTTCATTGATTCAACTCCCTGTTTTAAGGTAATAACATTACACGGGATAATAGGGGATGAGAGCGAGCCGGGCAATTATAAAGGTAATTATTTCAGATATCTTGCCGGTAAAAAGCCACTCGCCGAGGAATATATAACGCAGCCACTGAACAAAGCTGAACCGTATAGACACGTTGATTACCCAAGTGTCGCCCTGCGCTGATTTTGCGGTGATTTTGGTGTTGCCGCGCTTGATCGCCAGGAAATAAGCCTCAGCTTCAGGGCACTCTGCCTGGTAACGAAAATAATTCACATCATAGGCGAGGTCTGTCCAGCCTTCGCCCAGCTCTTTGTCGAGCAGTGAAGCGGGGAGGATATCATCCCTAATCAATCGGTCAATGGTGATTGTCCTTGCGTCTTTATTGGTCTTGTAGTCCAAAGCGTTTGCCCCAACCGCCAATGCTCCGCAAAGCAGCAGCGCCGCAAGAAACAGTGTGAATACCCGTGTTAATGGCTTTCTCATCATGGTTGCTCCTTTTCTAAATATTTTTACATATTCATTTTACCATATAAATGTTTCGCTTTTATTTCTTTTTTATAATATAAGGCATAATATTTTCGTCCTTGACAATTAGCAATGGAGATAGTAAAATAAATTTAATGGGTAAAGTCACGGCTTTTACGCAACAACGTAAGCGGAGAGAGGTATAGAATATGACCATCAAAGAAAAAGCTCTGGGGCGGCTTTGGATCAAAACAGGAAAAATGGACGACGCGCGCATCGCGTCGCAGACACCGGTCGGCGGGATTCATGAGCTGACAGATTTTGATTATGTTGGCGACGGTCACCGCGGTCATCTGCTGGATATCTATTATCCGGAGGGGACCACCGGGTCGCTGCCCGTCATAATTGATATTCACGGCGGCGGATTCATGTACGGTTATAAGGAACTGAATAAGTACTATAACCTCTACCTTGCAAGCTTGGGGTATACTGTGATTGCGCCGAGCTACCGACTTGTGCCGGAGGTGCGCTTTAAAAGTCAGGTTCAGGACGTAATGGCAGTATACAAGTGGGTGCATGAAAACGCCGCGCAGTACCACTGCGACCTGGAGAACGTTTTTGTTATTGGCGACTCCGCAGGGGCTATGCTTGCCGTTATGTCCGCGCTTGTAAATGAACTCGGCGACTTACAGGCGCTTTATCAGGTTGAAAAAAGCGGGCTGCGCATCAATGCGCTGGGACTGACTTCCGGCGCGATGGTGATGACTACGCGCTCGCTGTCGATATTGAATTCTGTAGTGTTCGGCGAAGGGTATAAGAAAAGCGCAATTTATCAGTCTATCTTTTTTGACAGGCTGCAGGGGTTTGAGAAGCTGCCGCCCTGCTATCTGGTGACAAGCAAGGAGGACTTTGTAACAGGCAGCACGAACAAATTCGTTGAGCTGCTGGAGTCGAAAAAGATGCTGTACCGTGTACATGTCTGGCCGAAGGGCTTGGGTAAAAGGCTCGACCATGTCTTCAGCGTAACCCATTGGGAGTATCCCGAAAGCGTGCAGACCATTGATGAAATGACATCCTTCTTTGCGGAATTCATGACCAACCGGCTGTAAACGCCTGAACGGCAACAATATAACCCCTGCAACCAGTGTTCGCAGGGGTTACTTTCTTATATCTTATGCTAATCCGCATTTAGAAACATAGAAAAATCTGAGCGAAAATCTTTGATATATGGATTTTTTGCGAAGGATTTTTTGCGCATGTTTCTTATTGCGGGTTAGCATTATGCTTCCGCGTTTGCCTGCACAGCTTCCTGCTCGCGGCGCAGCTGCAAATCGTCCTTCATAACCGCCAGACTTTTTTTGCCCAGCGGATACAGGAACCACAGGGACAGCACAGTCAAGAGCAGAGCAATGGCGGGCAATAAAGTGGCGATGTCGTACATTTTCTCGCCGACCTGCGGCAGCTGCACCGGCGGCAATTGTCCGCGCTCGGTTACTTGGTAGCCGATGACGTCGAGCAGCGCAACGCCGCCCGCCCCCGCGAGGGTATGACCGATCTTCCGTGTTAAGGAAAAGAAGGAATAGGTTGTGCCTTCGTCCCGCTTGCCCGTAAGCAGCTCCTGGTAATCAATTACATCTGTAACGAACGCCCATATCTGCATGGTCAGGAAGCTTTGCCCCAGCCCATTGACCGCGCAATATACCAGGTAAACATAGGGATTGGTGGTTTTAAAGAAAAAAATCAAGAAAGACGCGGCAGCGGAAAACGCGATCCCTACGGAACAAATCTCTTTTTTTCCGTATTTGCGTACCAGTTTGCCCAGGAACGGAAGCATCAACAGCATGGGCGCCCCGTTGATGACGGTGTATGCGCTGTAAAGGGCGGGTCTTTTAAAGTAGTCCTTGAAGAGATAGTTGTTTACGGACATCGTATAAAGCGCGACGGCGATCAGGAGCATGGAAACAATGCAAATGACGATAAAAGGGCGGTTGTGCCGCAGGCTCGCGATGCTTTGGAAGAAATGATAATCCTTGGAGGCGGCGGGGCGCTTGACCCGCTCAACGGTCATTTTATACGAGGTAAAATTGACGAAGACCGAAGCAAAGCACAATACGATAACAGCGTATAAAAATGTTTTTTCATTGAGGTAGTTGTATTTGATTCCGTTTTGATTGACCTCGGTGAACACGAACATCGGCAAGATGACCGCCGCGGGCAGACTGCCCAAGCCCGACCCAACCGAGCGGAAGGTAGAAAGGTCGCTTTGTTCCTTAGGGTCGGAGGTAACCACGGAGGCCAGAGCGCCGTAAGAGATGTTGATGGCAGTGTAAAGAATCTCGAACGCGATGTAAGTGATATAGGCGTAAACGAGGTTTGTGGCTGCGCTTTGGAACCCGAAGTCAGTGAACATCAGTACGCAGCTGACCGCCAGCGGCACCGAAACCCAAAGCAGAAAGGGGCGGAAACGCCCGCGCGGGGTGTTCTTACGCCTGTCAATGATGCTGCCCCACATAGGGTCGTTGATCCCGTCCCAGATGCGGATTACCAGCATCAGCCTTGCGATCTGCTTGATTTTGATCCCCAAAATATCGGTATAGAACATCTGCAAAAAGGGACCGACAAGGCCGAATGTCAGCTGGTTGCCTACATCGCCCAGCGCATAGCCGATTTTATCTTTCAGTTTGATCCCGCTGGTTTCCATAAAAAATCTCCTGTCTAGTTAGCCTTCAGCTTTTTCCTGCTTAATGCGTTTGTCGAGCTCGTCGTAGTAGAGGTCCTCGTCAATGGGCAATTCCACTTCCTTGTCCAGCCAGCTTGAAAGATACACAGCGTTGGAAAGCGCCAGCCCGCGTATCCCCTCCGCGCCGGGCGCAATCAACTTTTCGTCAAACAGGACAGCGCGGGTGAAGTTGCGTATCAGCACGATGTGCTGACCGACCAGCAGCATTTCATAGGCGTAACGGAACGGACCTTTTCTCTTTTTCTTGCTTTTTGAGGGGATAATCGGCATAAATTTCGTTGTAGTCATGCTATATTCCGGCTCGCTGGTTTTAAGCTTTGTGATTGTCAGCGATTCTTTCATTAGCGTCTGCTCAATGACCAGCTTGCCGCCGTCGCCGCTGATTTCCAGGCGGTTCGTACCCGGGTAATCATGGGTGGAGGTCACGAATACGCCGCTGGCGCCGTTTGCATATTCCGTATAGAAAGTCACGTCGTTTTCTACATTGATCTTACGCCCTACGCCGATTTTTGCATAACCGCGCACTTTTGTCGGCATACCGCCCAGCCACTGGAATAAATCCAGCTGGTGCGGGCATTGGTTGGTCAGTACGCCGCCGCCTTCGCCGCCCCAGGTGCCGCGCCAGCCGCCCTGGTCATAATAGGCCTGCGGACGGTACCAGTTGGTGATAATCCAGTTGATACGCTTTATATCGCCCATTGCGCCGCTGTCGATGAACGCCTTCGCCTTTTGGTACAGCGGATTTGTGCGCTGGTTATACATAATGCCGAACACCTGCTTCGGCTTGGTTGCGGCGTATTCGTTCATTTCGCGTACGGCTTTTGTATATACGCCTGCGGGCTTGTCTGTAAGAACGTGCTTGCCCTGCTCCAGGGCTTCGATGGCGATGGTCGGGTGCAGATAGTGCGGCGTGACAATGATGACGGCGTCCACCTCCGGGCTGCGCAGCA
This sequence comes from Oscillospiraceae bacterium, assembly GCA_031547365.1. Lineage (GTDB taxonomy): Bacteria > Bacillota > Clostridia > Oscillospirales > Acutalibacteraceae > WRMQ01. Next base: position 4,874 of record JAVBSB010000166.1, read on the forward strand.
GGGCGCAGTAGTCCTCAAAAAAAGCGACGCCCTTGAGGTTCTTTTTCGCCCATTTCTGCCGTTCGGGCTCAATGTCGCACACAGCGGTCAGCACCGCGTATTTGTCCTTGCCCTTGTAGAGCCGTTTGGCGTAGCCTGAGCCCTGTTTGCCTATGCCGATGATTCCATAACGCAGCTTATTCATATTGATTTTGTCCTCCCGCTTCCTTTATCAGATTGGTTAAATTATTGTATTGTAAGCAGAATGCGTCTTTTAGGCTAAGCCTGTCCTTGTGCGTTAAACCGCTTTTTTCGTCCGCGATGCGGCAAGCCTGCGCGCCCTTGCGCGAAAGAAATGGGAATGTGTGCAGCAGCCCTCGCAGCAGTACATATTTATGCAGGTGCGGCTCCAGCGTTAAAAAGCCGTCATAGCCGCGCGCCGAAAGGTCTGCGAGTATCTCTTTAATGCGTCCCTGTCCCTGCCCGAGCGGTATCTCAAAGCCTTCGAGGCAGTCCTTCATGTGGTAATAATCCGTGGCTTCGCGCGTCAGCTGATAAGCCTCCCATGCGTCGCAGCCGCACTGTATATAATTCGACGCGTCGTAGCAAAGGCGGAGCTGCGGGTCATTCAGCGCGGTGTAAATCCGCATACAGCGCGCGGGCGTGCTGCC
>JAVBSB010000128.1:0-8038 GCA_031547365.1 Oscillospiraceae bacterium
TGAAACATGCTCCTTTCTCGGCTATAGTTTGGAGAGCCGTTTTGGGGTGGAAAAAGGTTGGAAAAAGAATAAGACAAACCTTAAAACCCTTGATATTACGGGGTTTTCCGATTTGTCTCTAATATACCATAAGGGCACACCTACGCCGTCAATGCCCTGCGCAGCGGTGACGACATAAAAACGGTGCAGGGCAACCTCGGCCACCACACCGCTGCTTTTACCCTCGACACCTATGGCCATGTCACGGAAGAAATGCGGCGCGATAGCGCCGACCGCATGGAAGCGTTCATACAGAGACAAAAAAGCAGCTGATGTGCCACACAATAATAGCAGAAACCCCGCGACCAGCACGCACCGGCTGCGGGGTTCGCCTTATGCAATAAAATCCTGTAAAGGGTAAACGCTACTTTTACATCCCTCTAAAACAAAAGAAACCCTTGATATACAAGAATTTCTGTGTGGCAGGGGCAGAAGGACTTGAACCCTCGGCACGCGGTTTTGGAGACCGCTGCTCTACCAACTGAGCTATGCCCCTACGTGCAGGGTTTATTATACTGCAAAGCACACTGGTCTGTCAAGCTTTTTTGTCAAATTTCATTTTTATTCTAAACAATTGCAATTGCGTAAAAAATCTGCTATAATTGCAGGGATAGGATGGAGGGGTCATTATGTTCTTTGTGCTTGCGCTTGGACTGGTTGGTGTATTATTTATTATGCTGCGGCCGCTGCGCTTTGTTAAGGCGTTTTCGCCTGCATTTGCGGCATTTGGCAGCAAAGCCTTTGCTTCTATGTTTTTCTGTTTGGCGGGTGTAGCCGCCACAACGCTGCGTGACCGCATCAACTGGCAGGCAGCGGCGCTGCTGTTCGGCTTTTGCCTGGCATGCCTGGGAGATGTTGTGCTGGCGATTGAGCCTGTGCTAAAGCACCCGGAACGAGATAAAAATTATGCCTTTATGATGGGCGCTGTGCCCTTTTTACTGGCGCACTGCCTCAACCTGGCGGTTTTGATTTCACACGGTAAGTTTTCACCATGGCTGCTGCCGCTGATATTGATTTTGCCTGCGTTGTACCTAACTCTCTGGCGCTGTGGTCTTTTAAGATTCGGCAGGCTGGCGGCTCCCCTGCTGCTGTATTCGCTGGTTCTCGGCGCAATGCTATGGGCGGCGGCGCAGACCGGCGGCACCCTGCGCCTGATCGCTCTGCCTGCGGCATGCCTGTTCGCGCTGTCTGATACAGCGTTGTTCCTGCTCCATTTCGGCACAAAGAAAAAACCCGCAGGCGCGAAATTTCTGTGGCTTGTTATGTTCCCCTATTATCTTGCGCAGACGCTGCTGGCCTGCGCGGTCGCAATCGTATGATCTTTGCCCGCGAAAAGAATTTTTATACGCGCTTTTTTCGATTAACAGGCACTATTGCCCTGCAGAACCTGATTCTGCTCGGGGTGAGTCTCTGTGACAATATGATGCTGGGCGCCTACAATGAGACGGCGATGTCCGGCGTTGCGGTCGTGGTACAGCTACAGTTTTTGCTGCACATGACCCTCAGCGGAATCGGAACCGGTGCGGCGGTAATCGCCGCGCAGCATTGGGGCAAGCGACAAACAGAACCCATACGCAAAATCTTCACCGCAGCGCTTTGGCTGGCGCTGGGGGTAGGGCTGCTGTTCGGCGCGGCAGGCTTTTTTATGCCCGAACGGCTGCTGCGCCTGCTCACGGACGAGGGCGATGTCATTACGCAGGGAGCCGTTTATCTGCGCACCCTCGCGCCTGTATATCCGCTGTTTGCGTTGAGTCACGTTGGAGCGGCAATGTACCGCAGCGTCGAAAGCGTACAGGTCGGGCTTTATCTCTCGCTGGCGGCGCTGAGCCTCGACGTTGTGCTGAACTATATTTTTATCTTCGGCAGGCTTGGTCTGCCCGCGATGGGCGCACGCGGCGCTGCAATCGCCACATTGATTTCCTATCTGGCGCAGTTCATACTGCTGCTGGTCTATGCGCGGTATCTTGATCGAAAGCTGCGGTTTCGATGGCGCGATATGCTTGCGGTGCGCTCAGAGGATTTTCGCAGATACGTAAAAACAGCTTTGCCGCTCGTGGGCTCACAAATATCCTGGGGCGTGGCGATGAGCATACAAAGCGCAATTCTCGGTCATATGGGGCAGCAGACCATTGCGGCAAATGCCATCGCAAGCGCGCTGTTTCAGGTCGTTTCGGTGTTGATTTACGGTGCGGCTTCCGCCTCGCATGTGATAATAGGCAAAGCTGTCGGGCAAGGCAGCCATGAGCGTGTAAAAACTTATACTAAGACGTTGCAAATCCTATTTGTCTGCATGGGTATATGCACGGCGGCGGCGCTCTTTTTTGCGCGCAACCTGATCATCACCGTATATCAAGTTGCGCCCGATACGCGCGCGCTTGCCCTGCAATTTATGCTTATTCTCAGCGTCACAGTCATCGGCACAAGCTATCAGATGTCCTGCCTTGCGGGCGTGGTATCCGGCGGAGGAGACACCCGCTTTGTCCTGATCAACGACCTGATTTTTCAGTGGGGCATTATCCTGCCGCTGAGCGCGCTGGCTGCCTTTGTATGGCACCTGCCGCCGCGTTTGGTTTTCATTTTCCTTAAATCCGATCAGATTATGAAGTGCGCCGTTGCGGCGGCAAAAGTAAACCGTTTCCGCTGGATCCGGGATTTGACTAAACAAGCGTAGCCACGCAGGAGGTGCGCTGCGCGGAGCAACGAACCCTAGTCACACAGATGGTTCAGCCCGGCGCAGTAGATAATCTGCGCATAATCATGGTAGCTGACGTTCAGGTCTACGGCAGCGCTGATGCCCGGCACCTTGCCGCTGTCGGAATACTGCCAAATACCGCAGGGTCCCTTATACGTGTTCTTTTTCGCCCACTGCGCAACCCAGGCGGCAAAGGGCGCGATTTTTTCCGCGTCAAAGTAGTTTTCAAAGTGGTTCTTATCCGAGTACAGCATCGCAAAATAGCCTGCGTCCTCAACGTCGTTCAAAAACGCGACAGCGATATCGGATAAAATGGCAGCTGCCTTGTCCGTGCTGGAGTTGCTCTCCAAATCCAGTACAAGCGGATAATTGAGTTTTTGCCCCTTCACCGCGTCTAAAAAATTTAGCGCTTCCGCATGCGCCTCTTCTATGCTTTCCGCATAGCAAAAGTGATACGCTCCTACGCCCAACGCCTGGCTCCGCGCGCCGGCGACATTTTCCTTAAAATTGTCGTCCCTGCTGTTTTTACCATAGCTTGCGCGCACCATCGCAAACCGGACAGAGGATTGCTGACCCACCTCGTCCCAATCTATTTTGCCGTTGTGTACGCTGACATCGATTCCCTGTAAATTCATAGCGTTCTCCTTTCCGCCGGGCAAATCAGCCCGGTCAAGCTATTATATGCTTGACCTGCGGATCAGGACAGCGCTCTCATTCGATGACTTCAAACATGGACGCCGCAGTTTCTTTCGTTGCGTATTCCGTCACAGCCAGCACCTTTACGCGGGTTTTGCGCGCGCCGACTGCAATTGTAATCGTATCGCCGACCTTCACTTCATAAGAAGCGCGCGCGGTCTTCCCGTTGACTTCTACATGCGCGGCGTCGCAAAGCTCATTGGCTACAGTGCGCCGCTTAACCAGGCGCGAAACCTTCATGTATTTATCCAGCCGCATATTCATTCCCCCATATTGTTTTTATTAATCAATCAGACTCCAATGCTTTCATTCCAGTTCGTCCAGGGTCAACACCCTTTTATCATTATATACGTTATACAATGTCTCTTTGCTGTTGTATTCCTCCGAAACCTCCGCTAAAAACCCATAGGGCTGATCATTCGGGTCGGGCTTCAGCAATCGGTTCCCCGTCCAGGTGCAAAACATCAGCCACTTTACGTTCTGGTTCCACATCATGTCCGGATTCGGCAGCGTGTCGTTCTCACTCATTGCCACCATCCTGCCGTTGCTCGCGCGGGCGGTATACTTAAACCTGGTTGCGTATGCCGGGTCGAGCTTTGTCAGCCACGGCAGGTCTGCGATGGGGTATGGGTCGTCAGAAAGAAGGTCGACATACGCGTCCCCCGGATACCAGCCCAGATCCTGCCCGTTCCACACCCAGATCAGGTTATGCAAGCCGTACTCCCCTGTCAGCTTTTCATAAAGCAGACGATAGAGCTCGATATAGGCTTCTGCTCCGTCCGCGCCCCACCAAAACCATTTGCCCGCAGCCTCATGCAACGGGCGCCAAAGCACGGGTACGCCCGCAGCTTGCAGCACCCGCAGCTGCGCTGCAACGTTCGCAATGCTCTGCAGCAGCCATTGATAAGACGCGCTGTTCTTATCCGCAAGAGCGGATTTTAAGCTGAAATTTGTGTCTTTTCCATAGATGGCGCTCGCCCAGCGCGACCAGGTTGAAGGGTCCTGCGTCATATCCTGCGGCACGGTCATATGCCAGCAAAATGTCACGATGCCGCCTTTTTCGTGCCATTGCAGCGCAAATTGCGTCATCCAGTCTGTCCACTGCGCAGGGAATTCAACACCGGTAAAATCAAAACCGAGAACCGCGGGCAGCTTGTTCCCGTTGACTTTTGTCAGCGCCGTAAGCTCCTTCGTCAGCAGCACGTCGGGTGCTCCATCCGATAAAAACTGCGGCTTTGTATAGTCGTCATAGGGGCTTATATATTGCCCGCTGAGCGTATATTTGCCGTAAATCTTTTTTAGATATGTCATCAGCGCCTGCGCTTCGGGCGCAGCCTCTGGGTCGCACAGCTGATCCGACGCATCGCTGTAATGTGCGTCCTTTATGCAATCCAACGGCGCGGTGCTGAGCTTACCCATGGTAAGCAGGCTTGCGAACGGAAAAAAAACGAATTGCAGCGCGCTCATCAGCAGCGCAAGCGCTTTTTGTAAAACCATTGGCGCACTCCTTAATCAATTGGCATCGTTCCGCATGAAAGCCTTGCATTTATTTACCAGCCTTGTTATAATAAAAATCAGCAGACGCAACCGCTCGGCTCATTTTATTAGGAGGCTCGCTTATGCTCGGAAGAATTCTGTCATTTCCATTCGCCTTTTTGTTTGTATTGCTCACTATGTCGTCCGGCGATAAGCCAGGCACGAGGGTGGTCGCCAACCCGAATGCCACGAATTCCTATATTGCGCAATATGGCAAGACCATGGTTTCCGCGCACCGTTCGGGGGCAGGCATCGCGCCGGAAAACACGCTTATGGCGTTTGAGTCCTGCCTCAACTCGAAGGAATTTAAAATTGATATCTTCGAATTTGATGTGCAGCTGACCAAGGACGGTAAGCTGGTTCTATTGCACAACAGCACATACGACAGCACCAGCAACGCAGAGGAAGCGTTCGGTAAAAAGAACATCCGACCCAACCGCTATACCTTTAAAGAACTGCAGGTGCTCAACCTCGGCGAAAATTTTTCTGTGAACGGAAAATACCCATACCGCGGACTGCGCGGTAAAGACATCCCCTACAACCTGCACGTGGTTGAAGTAAAAGACCTGCTCAGCCGCATTGAAAAAAGCGCAAACAAAAAATACCGCTATATCATAGAAATTAAAGACGGCTCGTTCGACGGCTACAAGGCTGCCGACCGCCTATATTCCATCCTAAAGGAGCTTAAGCTGCTCGACCGCACAATTGCCGCGAGCTTTTGGCCCGATTTAGCTTTTTATTACGACCTTAAATATCCTGACATGACGCGCTCCGCCGGAATTTTCGAGGTGCTGCAGTTCTATTATTGGGCACGCACCGACCGCGATATCAGCAAAGAAAAACGCAACTACGACGTGCTGCAAATTCCTTACGGGAACAACGTTATGCCCTGGGGCATTGAGCTGATCAATCTCGGTACCAAGCAGCTCACGAACTACGCGCATAAATACAATATTGCAGTGCAATACTGGACGCCCAACTCCAAGGAGGATATGCTCACCCTGCGCGAAAACGGCGCCGATGCTATTATGACCGACTGGCCCAATCTGGCAAACCAGGCGTATAACAAAAAATAAGTGCAGCCCCTATTTTTTCCAGCCTGGCGGCGGCATTTCCCCGGTGTAGCCGTTCGCCTTCGCCAAGCGATCCAGAAAGCGCATTTCCACGTCTTCGGGTACCGTCATTGTCTGTAAAGCCGCAGTAAGCTCTTTGTTTTCGCCAAAGCCGAAGCGCCCCTTCCGGCAGAGCAACCCGTTTTCCTCCGCAGGCAGAGCGCGCAGCGTCAGGCTTCCCTTTGTCGTCAGCCGAACCTTGCAGCCGATCTCGCAGTGGGGACACACCGTTTCTTTGACTTCTTCCCGGAGGGGAACCTGCTTGGCGATCATCTGCGCCTCCGTCAGCGCGCCTGTCGGGCAGACCGCGACGCATTGCCCACAGGAAATACAGTCCGTTTCGCGCAGATCTCTGTCGAGCGCGGGCTTAACCACACTGTCAAAGCCGCGGTCTACCAGACCAATCGCCGTTGCGCCCACGACCTCGTCACAGATTCTGACGCACAAGCCACAGAGAATGCATTTTTCCGGGTTGCGGCGGATGAAGGGGTGGTCGTCTTTGGTATCATGGCGGTGCGATTTTCCGTTGTATTTCTCCGGCTTTACGCGGTAGTCGTTGGCATAGCCGATGAGCTTGCACTCAAAATAGTCATGGCAGCCGCACTCCAGGCAGCGCATGGCTTCGCGTTTTGCTTCCTCCTCGCTCAGACCATGGTTGATCTCAAGAAAGTCCTTTTTTCTCTCTCCGGCGCAGCGGTGCGGCATTTTTGCGCGGGGTGTTTTTTCTTTGTCCACAAAATCCTCCGCCGTTTTTTCGGACTTAACAAGATACTGCGGTTCATAGGCAAGCGCTTCGCCGTTCAGGTATTGCTCTACGGTGTCTGCGCAGCGCTTCGCTTCGCCAATGGCAGAAATCGCAATATCAGCGCCGTTATTCGTCGCGTCGCCAACCGCGAACACGCCCTCCAGGTTCGTAGTAAAGGTATGCTCGTCGGCAACCAGCGTACCCCAGCGCGTTTTATCCAGACTCTCCAGCCCTTGCGCATCGGTCTTTTGTCCGATGGCGACAATCACTGCGTCGACTTCAATGGTTTCCTCTTTACCGGGTACGGGTACGGGGCTGCGGCGACCGGAGGCGTCGGGCGCGCCAAGCTCCATAACCTGCAAGCGCACAGCCTTCACCCTGCCGTTTTCGCCGATAATTTCCAGCGGGTTGGTGAGGTTCTTGAAGATAACGCCCTCTTCTTCCGCCTCGTCAATTTCAATTTCTTCTGCGGGCATTTCGTTGCGCGTGCGGCGGTAAATATTATATACCTCCGTAGCGCCCAGGCGAATTGAAGTCCGGCAGGCATCCATCGCGGTGTTGCCGCCGCCGACAATCGCCACGCTGCGGTCCCTGAAGTCATATTGCGAGCTGTCGCGCAGGAAATCAATGCCGCCCAGCACGCCCTGCAGCTCCTCGCCGGGGCAGCGCAGACCGGTGCTCGTCCATGCGCCTACTGCCACAATCACCGCGTCATATGCCTCGCGCAGGTAATCCAGCGTAATATCCCTGCCAATTTTGATGTTGTTTTTCATCGTGACACCCATGCGCGCGATCGTGTCGATTTCCTCTTGCAGCAGCTGTTTCGGCAGGCGATATTCCGGGATGCCATAGCGCAGCATACCGCCCATATGGGGCATTGCATCGTATATCGTGACCGCATGTCCCTTTGCGCGCAGAAAATATGCCGCTGTTAAACCGCCCGGTCCGCCGCCAATGACTGCTATTTTTTTACCGGTTTCGGGCACAATTTCGGGGGTAAATGTGTTTCCGCGCAGGTCAATATCCCCCACAAAAGACTTCAGCGCCGCAATGGAGATCGGTTCCTCCACCAGCTTGCGGCGGCATGCCTCTTCGCAGGGGTGCGGACACACGCGACCAATGGAGGCGGGCAGCGGAATTTTATCTTTTATAAGCTTAAGCGCTTCTTCATATTCCCCGTTCGCAATCAGACCGACATAGCCCTGGCAGTCGGTTTGC
>JAVBSB010000078.1:0-4375 GCA_031547365.1 Oscillospiraceae bacterium
TCAAACAGGGCGGGGTAGTTCTTTTTCATTTCCTCGTAGGTGACCGCCTGGCTCTGCGAAAAGATAAACTCGGGGTATTGCTCCATCAGGCGCAGCATGGTGGCGTGGGTGCGCCCCAGCTTGCGGATGAACTCTTTATGCGCCCACATAAAGACGATGTCGAGGTGCGAGTTGCCCGCCAGCGCGAGCTTGCCCATGCAGGCAAAATCGGTGTTGTCGTAGATTTTTTCTTTCAGAACCGCCTGGCATTTCCGCAGACCTTCTTTAAAGGCTTCGCCCTCCAGGTCAAAATTGATATAGCGCAGCGCCTCTTTCAGCGTCGCGCGGATCAGCGTGGCGAGCGAGCTGTCCAGCACAGGCATAAACAGCGCGTTGAAAATCGCCTTGATGTCCCAATAGGCTGCTTCTATGACCGGATCAGATACGCCGATGAAGGAGCATTCCAGCTTTTTGTCGGCAGGCTCGTCGGAGTGCCAAACGAAATAGGATTCGATGTCGATATCGAAGTGCTCGCCGCCCTGCGCGTTTTCGAGCAGCAGCACGCTGTTGCGGAAGGGATCCATGCCCTGATAGGGCACGCCGTTGATGGAAACAAGCGAGTCCCCGCCAAAATAGACGCCCAGCACTACGCGCTTACCTGCAAAGCGAGCAGGAATGTCCACGTCATTTTTGAAGAACGCGCTCAGCCCGTTGCCGCCCCATTTATCACCCACGCGCAGGTCTTTCCAGCCCTCATATAAGTATTCATACGCCCCAACATTTTTATAAATGCACTCGCGCATTTTCCAGGTCTTCAGCAGCTCAATGTCGGTAAATACACGCTTTTTCAGCTCTTTCAGCTTGATTTCTACCAGCTCATCAAACGAAAAAATGCCGCGTTGCTTTCCCTTGATCGCGTCACGCCAGCCGTTGACATGCGATTCCATTGCGTCGATGGAGGACAGGGCCTTACGTTCCGTTTCGGTCATAATAATGAAAATCCCCTTTCAGATTTACGCCAATTATTGTAAGCATTATAGCACATACGCCGCAGCATAGCAAGATGAAAAATGCACGAAAAATCCCCGCAAAACCGAGCGCTTCGCGGGGAAGGATATGTATAATTTGTCCTGCCGGTTGAAGCTGGCAGGTTAGGAGGAAGGTAGCCGGTGGTACGACTAAAGGCTCCAAAATAATTTGAAACGACAGCGGCAACGGTTGATCTACTTAATATTAACATATCCGGGAAACCTTATCAATTGAGATTCTGAAAATAATTACGTTCTTTCAAATAATTTGTGTAAAGAGCTAAACAGATCGATCAACAAAACCGCCCTGCTGTATAAATTTTGTACGGCAGGGCGGTGTTTTATATAACGCGAGAGATGAATGGCGGTTATTCTGCCGGCGCTGTCGTCGTTGCGACAACTTCCGTCTGCTGTTCTGTGACAGGCGCAACAGGATCAGGCGCCTGCGTTAAAACGCCGGTCTCCTCAACCGGAACGGGTGCCTGCGTAACGGGCTCTGTCGTTACTTCTGCCGGAACCGTCGCCGCTTCGGTGGTTTCCGCTTCAACAGGCGCAGCCGTTATAGCTGCGGCAGCGCCGGGTCCCCAGATGATGCGCGTTGTGAGACCCTCGGTTTTGTAGAAAAGGTCCTTATGCGTCTTCTGCTGCTCCTTCAGCGCAGAGACTAAGCCGTCCGCAAAGGCCTGATCCGGGGCGGTAATGTCCGAAAACAGCGTCAGCCTGGGGGAAAGATAAATCTTATCCGAAAGCGCAAAACCCGTCATCCACCAGTGATTCATCTGCCCTCTGTCTACCAGCGGTTCTGCGACACCTTCCGCAGTGAGCTTAAAGGACATGGGTACAAGCTCCTGATCGGAAGCTGTATTATACCAATTAATAAGACGGTCGGGCGGCTTGTTATAAAGCCCGACTTCGCCTGCGCTGGTAATGAAATAGCGACCCTTCCAAAGCTGCAGCATCCAGTCTTTATTTGCATATTTGAATTTCAGGCGAATGGTGTCGATGTTCACCATTTTGGTGGTCTTGAGAATCAGGTCGTCATAGAGCTTTATATAACCAAGCGCGCGCTGCGGCGGATCGGGTGTGGTATAAGCATACATATGCTTTGCGTTAAAGTTATATCCTATGCCCGCAACGCCGCCCCACTCACCGATTTCGCCCGTATGGGTATCATAAATCGCGCTTGTGTCGAGGGTGGCGGTGCTGCCGTCGCCATAAGTAAACAGTATATGGATTTCATATACCCCTTCCCGATTTTCGTACGGAGCGGCAATAAAATGTGCCTTTTTCGGCATGGCGATCAGGCTGCCCAAGAAGCGGTTCTGCCCCTTTTTAGCGCCGTCGCCCTGCTGCTCCCACTCGTCGCCCTTTAAAATCATATCGTCGCGCCACTTGTTGAACTGATCGGGCATCAAATAATAAGCAATGCGGGCATAGTAAAACAAGTCGGGAAAAACCTTCGTCACCGCATCAAAATCAAAGCCGGTGCGTTCTTTCATGTCGTCAAACAAGTCTGTCATCACATCATCGTATGTGATTTCCATCGTAGGCGCCGGCAAAAACCCAAAGGTCAAAATGCGTTGGACCACATTTTGCTGTTTCATTTTTGCCAGAAAAGCGTTGGTGTCCCACATGTCTGCGCCTTCTTTTTCGCCGAGCCAGCCGACATGTGAAATCGAGATGAGGATGCTGAGCGCAACTGAAACTACGGAATTTAAGATGCTGAGTACCATAATTCTCCTCCTTCAAACGTTCATAATTAAGCGGTCGTTTATTTTATCCACCAGAACAGCGCAGTCATAATGCTCTTCATAAAGCATGCCAAGCCATCAATGATTTGCTGTTCTTTTGTGAGCGGATCCGGTGCGACATACTCGATGTCTTCGTAGTGATACCAATTCCATTCAGGATTGTCTATCACTTTTTCGCGCCAGATAAACTGCGGGTATTTCTCCGTGTCAGTAAAAACTGTAGGCATTTCATCCGCGTTGAAAAACCATTTCATTTGAGCCAATAAGGTATTATCGCCCGCGTCAAAGTGCTGTATGCCATGAATGTACCACGTGGTTTCCGGTAAAACGCCGGTGGAAGCGTCGACCGTGTTGTCGGGCGAGATATGATTGTGGCCATCGGCATATTTTTGCTGATACGGCTTTAAACCAAACACTTTGCCCTTCAGGGTGCTGCCAACCTGCGACACAGTTGCGCCGCAGCTGGAAAGCGCCGCGCTGACAAGCAAGTCGCCTGTTTCGCTTGCGTTGGGACCCAAAGGGAATTGCGGCGCGCCGAAAAAGGAGATCATGCCGACGCGCGCCGTCTTGGAGGCGTTCTTTATAATTTCATCCGCATGAAGTGAAATCTCATAGTAGCTGTCCAGCTTTTTGATCAGCCCTGCGTATTTTTCGCGCTGGTTGCCAAAGCAGGCTTTAATACCTTTTTTATAATAATCCGGCGGCACGTAGGACCAAAACGCGGGTAAAGTCAAGAACGTAGGAATAATGGTTTTTTCATAAATTCCGTCTACGATTGTCCAGCGCAGAATAGTGGACACAACGCCCAAGACGGGGGACAACAGACCAAGCTTGTTCAGTATGCTGAATACATTCCAGACCTGGGCAGCGGTGTCTGACTGCACCTTCCATTCATCCAGCAGATTGGTATAGGTGAGCGCTTCGGCGTTGAGCGAAATATTTTTCGTCACCAGTTCTCCGAACAAATAACTGCCCTTATGCAGCGAGGCAGTAAAAAACATGCCGGCAAGGTCATTTTGATCAAAATAAAGCTTCAGGTAGGCTAATCCAACCGGTCCGGAACCGCTGCGAACCGTAACATATACCTTGTCGGTACGTTCTGCCTCTAAGACAGCTTTGATAAAGGTGTTCAGCCTGGCGGCGGAATCGATCGGACTCAGACGCCAGTCATAATCAAAATCATAAATATTGTCCGGATTTTCCAATTCCCAACGGTTTCTGTTCAGGTCGCAATCCAAAGCAAGCTTGCTGATTCCGTTTTCGTCAAATGCAATTGTATCAAACAGGCGATTGGCGTAGTTTGCGATCATGTCTGTAATCGCGTCAAAATTAAATTCTTTTACATGCCCTAGAATTTCGTCCAGCGCGCCGCCTAAATCTGTGAGAATGTTGCCGCCTACGGTATGCATGCCTCTGAATACAGGCTGCTGTTCCGGGGTGCCCGCGTTTTCATACAAATCTTGAAATGCGCCTCTAACAAAAATAATTGGGTAAGAAAGAGCCTGTGTGCCGGTCTGTGCCTGCATCTCGGCAAAGACTTCCCCTTCAGTTTTGCTCCTGTCACTGACGAGGATCGGCATCTCAATCGCCGAAGGCTCCTGTTCGGCATTCACCATA
>JAVBSB010000174.1:0-4813 GCA_031547365.1 Oscillospiraceae bacterium
CGCCTGCTGGAGCAGCAGTTCGTAAAGGACGACGAGATCACCGTTGCGCAATATATCAAGAACACCGCGAAAGAGCTCGGCGCCGCCGTCGAAGCAGTCGATTTTGTACGCCTGATCAAAGGCGAGAACTTGCAGAAAAAAGCAGACGATTTTGCGGCGGAAGTCGCGGCGGCTGCCGGTCTGCAGGCATAAGGAGAGGAGAACAACATGAAAGAAAAGATTCATCCAAAATATGAAAAGGCGCAAGTCCGCTGCGCCTGCGGCGAAACCTTCGAGACCAAATCCACACGGCAGGCCCTGCGCGTGGACATCTGCTCCAAGTGCCATCCGTTTTATACCGGCAAGCGCCAGATGGTCGACACCGGCGGGCGCGTGGACCGCTTCAACCGCAAATTTAACAGAAGCGAACAGAAATAAGCAACACCAACTTGCAGGCGGGGCGAAAGCCCTGCCTTTTTTTCTGTAGGGCGTGTCAACCCCGGCGCGCCGCGATTTCTAACGACAGGAGAACACAATGCGCTATACCGACACAAACGCAAAGGCTTGGGATGCCTGGGGCAAAGATAATAGCCCTTGGACAATTCCGATTACACATGAAGCATATTTACAGGCAAAGCGGGGTGAATGGCAAGTCTATTTGACCCCCTGCGTACCTGTCCCTACCGATTGGTTTTTGCCGTTTGAAGGCTGCAAATTGCTAGGTCTTGCCAGCGGCGGCGCGCAGCAAATGCCCGTTTTCGCGGCACTGGGCGCGCACTGCACCGTGCTGGATTATTCCGAAAGCCAGCTGCAAAAAGAGCGTGACGTTTCCGCCCGGGAAGGCTACGCAATTCACATTGTCCGGGCGGACATGACACAGCGCTTGCCCTTTGCGGATGGACAATTCGACTTAATTTTTCACCCGGTGAGCAACAGCTATATTGAAAACGTGCAGCACGTCTGGGACGAGTGCTGGCGCGTGCTGCGACCCGGCGGGGTACTGCTTGCTGGCTTCGACAATGGCCTCAAATTTCTGTGCGATGACAAACACCCCTTAAAAGTCGTCAACAAGCTGCCGTACAACCCTCTGCGCTTAAGCGAACAACGGCAAAAACGGGAGCTGAAAAAGTGCGGCGGTTCTTTCCAGTTCAGCCACACGATGGAGGAACAGGTGGGCGGGCAATTGCGCGCGGGATTCCGGCTGACGCACCTTTTCGAGGACACCGACCGCCTGGGTCATGCGTCCGAAATCAGCAAATACATTCCCGTCTACGCGGCAACAAGGGCGGTCAAGCCATGACCCCCTACCGCAGCGCCGCAAAGGCGGCAACAGCAGAATTTATCATAAAAAAATCACGCTTCATCGGTCGCATTGCCCCTGTGCAGTCGGCTGCTGAGGCGGAGGAATTCATTGCCCAAATCAAGAAGCAGCACCGGGACGCCGCACACAATTGCTGGGCGTATTCCCTGCGGGATGGGCAAATGCGCTATTCCGACGAGGGCGAACCGCAGGGCACGGCGGGGCTTCCCATTCTGGATGTGCTGCAAAAGAAAAATTTACTCGACTGCGCGGTGGTTGTCACGCGCTATTTCGGCGGAATCCTGCTGGGCGCGGGCGGGCTGGTGCGGGCATATAGCCAGGCGGCGAGCGAAGCAGTCAATGCTGCGGGAATCGCGCTGATGACCCCCTGCCAAGTGCTACAGGTTGTGTGTGATTATGGTTTTTACGGCACATTGCAGCGGCTGCTTCCCTCCTGCGGCGCAGAAATGCTGTCTGCCGATTTTATGGAAGAGATCACGGTCACGCTGCGCTTGCGCGCGGAGCTAGCGGAAGTATTTTCCAGGCAGCTTTCTGAGAAAAGCAACGGCAGCGTTATACCGTCGCTTTTGTGTATGGAAATGGTTTCGGCGGAATCTAGCACTTGACAAATTCGCAAAAAAGAGGTATTCTTTAAATAGAATATTAATTTAAATGGAGGTAGTTCTATGAAACGGTTATTCGCTATTCTCTTAGCAGTTGTTATGGTTCTGGGGCTGAGCATTCCCGCGATGGCGGCGGACGGCGACTACAAAGTCAAAAATCCTTACGAAAAAGTCATATGGGGCGAATGGAAGGCCTACAAGGCCAACCTGCACACGCATACGACGTTTTCGGACGGGCATATGACCCTGGACGACGTAATTGAAGAATATTACAAGCAGGACTCTGAGGTGCTTGCCAGCACGGACCACGGCGTGGTATCCGAAACCTGGGACAAGCCGTTCAAGACCACCCCTCCTTTTGATATCCAAAATTGGTTTAACGGCGAGCGAACTGTACTCAGCAGTGATCGTCTGAAGGAAATCACGGACGGCGTCGGCCGCGAAAGCAAGGGCATCAAAGGCATGATCCAAGTACCCAAGGGCATCGAAATGAACGCGGCTGTCCCGATGAAGAGCCATGTCAACGGCTTTTTTGCGGGCTGGGGCTACTACTGGGTCGGTATCGACAACGACTACCGCACAGCGATCCGCATGACAGAAAAGCGCGGCGGTGTGAGCTTCATCAACCACCCGGGCGACTGGGCAGAGGACGCGAAAGATCCCGTCTATGCCTACCATTTTATGGATATCCTGAACGACTATCCCTCCTGCCTCGGCATTGAGATCTACAACCGTGTCGACTCCGTCACGCGCGACGACCGCATCCTCTGGGACAATATGCTCATGCGCTCTATGCCGAACGGTCGCCCGATATTGGCGTTCTCCAACGACGACAGCCACCGGCTCAGCGACATCGGCGGCACGGCGGAAACCATGTACATGCCCGCAAACACCGTGGAAGAGATCCGCAAGTGCATGGAGACCGGTGCCTTTTTGGCTGGCTCCCGCCGCGACAAGCATGTGTTGGGCGAAGATTTCGTGGGCGACTTCACAAAGCCCTTCCCGACCATGACAAACCTCACAATCGCAGCCGACGGAAAATCGATCACCATCGAAACCGCCGACACCGATAAGGTGGAGTGGGTAGCGGACGGTAAAGTGGTTGCAACCGGCAACAGCATTGACCTTACGATCCCCGAAGTCACCTGCTATGTGCGCGCGCAGATGATCGGACCCGGCGGTATTTCCACAACGCAGGCGTTTGCAGTGGATAAGGGCGACAATTACAAGCACGAAGACGATTCCCTCAAGGGCTTCGACCGCATTTTGTTCTACACAAAGCTCTATCTGCGTAAAAATATCGTTGGTTTAATCATTGAAGAATTGATTGACCTTTTTAAAGATTTAGGCAAGTAAGGAAGGTAAGTCATCGAATGGCGAAAGTAACATTTAATGAAGCTCTGTGCAAGGGCTGTGGGCTTTGCGTGAGCGTATGCCCGAAAAAAATTATTGCCCTGCAGGAGGATAAGCTCAACGCGAAGGGCTGCCACCCCGCCGGTGTAGAAAACATGGAAGCATGCATCGCCTGCGCATTTTGCGCAACCATGTGTCCCGACTGCGTGATTACGGTGGAAAAATAGTGAATTCGCGTTTTGAAAGGAATCCAGGCATTATGACGAACGAAAAGGTATTGATGAAGGGCAACGAAGCCATAGCCGAGGCGGCAATCCGTTCGGGCTGTAGGCACTACTTCGGTTACCCCATCACGCCGCAGACCGAAATCGCAGCTTATATGTCCAAGCGTATGCCCAAAGTGGACGGCTGCTTTTTACAGGCGGAAAGCGAAATTGCCGCCATTAACATGGTGATCGGTGCCAGTGCCGCGGGCAAACGCGCCATGACCTCCAGCTCCAGCCCCGGAATCGCATTAAAAAGCGAGGGCATCTCCTATCTGGCAGGCTGCGACCTCCCCGCCGTGATTGTAAATATCCAGCGCGGCGGTCCGGGGCTCGGCGGCATACAGCCCAGCCAGGCGGATTATTTCCAAACAACAAAGGGCGGCGGGCATGGCGATTATCACATGATCGCGCTTGCGCCCAGCACCGTGCAGGAGATGTTCAGCCTTACAGCGCAGGCATTTGACCTGGCAGACAAATACCGCGTCACCTGCATGATACTCAGCGACGGGATACTGGGGCAGATGATGGAGCCGGTCGACTTGGACGCGCCGGGCAGCGGAGCCGCCGCAACAGAAAAACCCTGGGCGCTCACAGGTACCAACGGTGAGCGCAAGCCGAATATTGTCAACTCGCTCTTCCTTGTTCCCGAAGAGCTCGAGCGCACCGTTCTGGAGCGCTACGGGCGCTATGCAGAAATTGAGAAGAACGAGACCCGCTGGGAGGAGCTTTATACCGAGGATGCGGAGGTCGTAGTTGTGGCGTATGGCGCCGCGGCGCGCGTTGCCGCAAACGCCGTTAAAGCCGCCCGCGCCGAGGGGATTAAGGCAGGGCTGCTGCGGCCCATCACTGTGTGGCCCTACCCGAAAGCGCCGCTTGCCGCGCTTGCCGCGCGTGTCAAATCCTTCGTCTGCGTAGAGCTGAGCATGGGGCAGATGGTGGAGGACGTAGAGCTTGCCATCCGCTGTCAAAAGCCGGTTTTAGGCTGCTACCGCACCGGCGGCATGGTCCCCAGCCCCGAAGAGGTTCTGGTAAAAATTCGCGAAGCGAGCGCGAATTAAGATAACACCCCCCTCGTTCGCGAGGGGGGAACATTAAGCTTACTTTTTATAATGAGGTTGTCTATGGCTATCCCCAAGGATCACATCCGTAATTTTTCAATCATCGCGCATATAGACCACGGAAAATCCACGCTCGCCGACCGTCTGCTTGAACTCACGCAGACGGTGTCGCTGCGCGATATGTCTGCGCAGCTTCTGGACAGCATGGACCTGGAACGCGAGCGCGGTATTACC
>JAVBSB010000035.1:0-9708 GCA_031547365.1 Oscillospiraceae bacterium
ATCTCGCAGCAATTTTTATCGGCTGTGTATTGAAGCTCGACACCGTATGGTCTGTTGCTGACATCCTCAACGGGCTGATGGCTTTACCGAACCTGCTCGGCGTACTGGTGCTGGGCGGGCAGGCAGCGCGGGAGCTAAAGAAATACGAATTGCTTTCTTTGAAAAGAAAGTAACCAAAGAGGACGCTTGATTTCGCCTCGCTGTACATAAATAAAAGCCTGATCAAAAAATTGACCAGGCGTAGTGTTCGGCGTGCCGGGGTCGTCACGCCCTACAAAGCTTGCTTAAGCCATGCTATCTAATACCTTGCAGACCGCGTCTCCCATTTCGGCGGCGGTAACCCTTTTGCAGCCCGGAACAAAAATATCGGGCGTGCGCAGCTCTTCCAAAACGGCATTGATTGCGGCTTCGATTGCGGCGGCGGCAACCGGCTCGTTCAGCGAATATTGCAGCAGCATTGCGGCTGAGAGAATTGTCGCCAGAGGGTTCGCAATCCCCTGCCCCGCGATGTCGGGCGCGGAGCCGTGAATCGGCTCATAAAGACCGAACGCGCCGTCAGCCAACGAAGCGCTGGCCAGCATACCGATAGAGCCACTGATCATGCTCGCCTCGTCGCTGAGGATATCGCCGAACATGTTAGAGGTGACAATCACGTCGAACTGGCGCGGGTTGCGCACCAGCTGCATGGCGCAGTTGTCGACGTACATGTGGCTGAGCGCAACGTCGGGATAGTCGGCGGCAACGCGGATTACAGTCTCGCGCCACAGGCGGGAGGATTCGAGCACATTGGCTTTGTCTACGCTGCAAAGGCGCTTACCGCGTTGCTGCGCCAGCGAAAAGCCAACACGGGCGATGCGCTCAATTTCGGGCACGGAATAGCTGTCGGTATCAAAGGCGGCAGGGACGCCATCCTGCTCATAACGACCGCGTTTTCCAAAATAAATGCCGCCGGTCAGCTCGCGCACCACCATGATATCAAGGTTTTCTCCGATGATCTCAGGCTTCAGCGGCGAGGCTTCGCGCAGGGGCGCAAAAATACGCGCGGGGCGCAGATTCGCATAAAGACCAAGTGCCGCGCGGATGCCAAGCAGCCCCGCCTCCGGCCGCAAATGCCCGGGCAGGGTATCCCATTTTTCGCCGCCAACCGCACCCAACAGAACGCTGTCGGCGCATTTACAGATATCGATGGTCTCCTTTGGCAGCGGCACACCGGTTGCGTCAATTGCGCAGCCGCCCATCAGGCAGGGCAAATATTCAAAATGGAAGCCATAGATTTCGCCCGCTTTGTCCAGCACCTTGATGGTTTCATCCACGATTTCGGGACCGATGCCGTCGCCTTTTATGACAGCAAGCTTGGATATTTTCATTGGTTACCTCTTATTGATAGTGTATCACGATTTTCGGTGATTTTGTAATAACAGACAGCGTATTGCCATTGATAGAAATTTTTGCGTCGGGACCCGCGTCTACGTTTTCGCAGCCGTTTGGCAGGTAGAATTCCGTCGGCAGATTGTTGCCCTTCGGCATGGGGTTGTACCAGAGCGTGCAGGTTTTCGTGCTTTTATCCACCTTAAAGTTCTGCATTGTGCCGTTAACGGCAAGCGGATAGGGGCGGCAGAGCACCTTAATAAAATCCTCCCAGCCCGCATCATACAAGTCGTGTACATAGCACCAGTAAGTGTTGGACCAGCCATAGGAATCAAATAAATCCTGAATAAATTCGATGTGGGCAAACCAAAGGTGATCATCCTTTGGACCATGAGAGCCCCATTCGCCCACCATAACAGGCATATTCATTTGCAGCTGAGACTTGCGCATTTCCTCAAACATAAAACGCACGCGGTCGTTGCTTGCATAGTTGTACAGCGCAGAATCGACCGTTAAATCATAGGCGTGGGGGCTGTAACAGACCTGTGCTTCGTCCTGCGGCGCCCTTGCAAAACAGCCGCCTGTCAAATTAGAAAAATAACTGTGCTCCAGCACAAGGATGCCGTTGGGCGTTACTTCACGAATTGCCCTGTCCATGCGCTCCAGGAATGGCTGGTATTTTTCTTCGTCAAATTGACGAATCTGCTCTGTAACCACAGGCGCAACCTTGGAAAACAATTCATAGGAAAAGACATCCAGCGCTTTAATGCGGTTGTCGTCGTCCAGCAGGTTTTTAATAAACTCCATGCGGCGCACACCGGGCGATACGGCGCCGACAAGCGCAAGCTTTGCGATTAAGGTCGCAAAGATTTTTTTGCCGGGCGTGCCGGGTGCGGGTTCGTTGAACACATCAAAGCCGAACAGCGCAGGGTGATCTCCATAACGCTTTGCCAGCATGCGCCACAGGTCCGCAAAATGATCCTGCAAGCCCTTGCCGCAGACTTCGTCATTGTTCCAAAAATGATCAAAGGAGCGCTGCACGGCTTTGTCCCAAAAATAGCCCTCACCCCAGGTGTAGAAGGGTTTTTTATATTTATAGCCGTCTGCCAGGCACGCCCAGGGCGGCGCGCCGTTGCCCACATCTTCGCCAAAATCGGAATAGAGGTCCTGGTGCATATCCAAGAAAACATACATATCATACTTGGCAGCAAGATCGAAGGCGTTGTCGATGATTGCCAGAACAGCTTCGTCATATTGCCCGGGCTGCGGCTCAAGCTTGCTCCAACACGGACCAAGGCGCAGGACATTGAAGCCGAGCGCTTTACTCTTAATAAAAAATGCTTCCTCCAGCACAGGCGGATTCAGCTTTCCCATTGGAAAATTAACACCATGAAAAATCCGCTCCCGTCCCTGCGGATCAATAAAACGATTGCCCTGCACTTTAATGGGTACCATACGAAGCCTCCTTATTGCTGCTGATTTTTATAATATACTCGTCAAAAATTGGCGCGTACGCGGGTTTTCCGGCTGGGTAAACAGGATATCCGGCGGCGCCTCTTCCGCGATTTTGCCTTCGCACATAAAAATGACGCGGTTCGCCGCCTCGCGCGCAAAGCCCATTTCGTGTGTAACAACCAGCATGGTCATGCCGCTTTGGGCTAAATCCTTCATGACAGCAAGCACTTCGCCGACAAGCTCGGGGTCTAGAGCGGAGGTTGGTTCATCAAAAAGCATGATGCGCGGTTCCATGGCGAGCGCGCGGGCAATGGCGACGCGCTGCTGCTGCCCGCCCGAAAGCTTTGCAGGAAAGGCATCGGCTTTTTCGGAAAGACCTACTTTTTGCAGCAGCTCGCGGGCTTTTTCTTCCGCCTCTTTTTTTGCGATTTTTTTCACCTTAACCGGCGCAAGCATGACGTTTTCGAGCACCGTCTTATGCGGAAACAGATTAAACGACTGAAACACCATGCCCATTTCGAGCAGCATGCGCTTGTATTCCACGGGCTTTGCGCGGTAAACGGTCGCGTTTTTTTCGCGGTGCAAAAAGAGCTGGTCTTCAATGAATATCTTGCCCGAGGCGATGGGCTCCAGGGTATTGAGCGCGCGCAGCAGCGTGCTTTTACCTGCGCCCGAAGGCCCGATAACGCAGATTACTTCGCCCGGCTCCACCGAAAGAGAAACATCTTTTAAGACCTCCAGGGAACCAAAATTCTTGTGTATGCGCTCCATGCGGATTAGTGACATATGGTCCCCTCCTTTTACAGATGGATGGAGAATCGCTTCTCCAGCCGGTTAAAGATGAATGTAAAAAATGCGGTTATAATCAGGTAAATCGCCAGCGCGGGGAAGTATACCATCATGGTGGCGTTCGAGTTCGAGATTTTAAAGGTCATCTGCGTCAGATCGATCATGCCGATCATCGTCACCAGCGAAGCGTCTTTTAGCACCATAATAAATTCGTTTGCCATCGGGGGAATCAGCCTGCGGATGGACTGCGGGATGATGATCAGCCCCATAGTCTGGCTATACTTCAAGCCCAGCGCGCGCGAGGCCTCAAACTGACCTTTATCAATGGACTGAATGGCGGCGCGGATGATTTCGGCGCAGTAGGCGGCGGAGTTCATCGAAAACGCGATACAGGCGGCCGTAAACGGGTCGCTGATCGCCAACGACTTATCTATCATGGGCAGCCCGAAATAGACCACCAACAATTGCATCAGCAGGGGCGTGCCGCGGAAAAAGAAGATATAGGCGCCGCACAGCTTGCTCAGCGGCATAAACTTCGAGATTTTACCCAATGCCAGAAATATGCTGAAAAATATACCAATCAGCACCGAAATAATTGTCAGCGTTACAGTGCTCACTGTGCCGTCAAGCAGCGGCGGCACCCAAAGGACGATATCGGCAACTGTACTGCGTGTCTTTTGCCGACTAAGCTGCGACACCTTTGACTTGTTATCTTCGGTTTTTAGCAGCGCCTTCAGCTCCGCCTTTGCTTCGTTTAGCTTGGCCTTGTCGTCGGCGCTCGGCTTATCTGCGGGATCCGGCTTATCCTTCGGATCGTTGGTCTGCTTATAGGTTTCTTTGCGCGCGCTGTAATTCCTCTTTTTTGCGAGATATTGGTTTTCAATTTCGTCCAGCGGCGCACGCAACGCGGTAAGCTCCGCATCGAGCGCGGCATCAATGTTGGCGTCGATGATCCGCCCCGCAAAACCGATAAATGTCTGCGTCTGTGCGGTTTTAACATTGCGCCCGCGCGCAACACCAACCACCCAGAGGTTCACATCGCTTTGGCTATAGCGCGTT
This sequence comes from Oscillospiraceae bacterium, assembly GCA_031547365.1. Lineage (GTDB taxonomy): Bacteria > Bacillota > Clostridia > Oscillospirales > Acutalibacteraceae > WRMQ01. The sequence continues at coordinate 4,672 of JAVBSB010000035.1, forward strand.
CCGCTTTCCTGCTTAAATTGCTCCGGGATTTTACTGATTAGCTCCGTCTGCGACGGCTTAATGAGCCCGAGCACAATGCAGATCAGCAACAGCGCCGCCGCAATGATGCAGCCGGTCTTATGCTGCTTAAAGTAAAGTCGGATCGCTGTGCGGCCTTTTTTCGGTCGCCCCCCCATAAAAATCAATATCCTTCCCGTTCAAGATATGAAACAGGGAGGCAGTTTGGTCTGCCTCCCCTGCGCAACATAAGTGTCACTCAGCTGTTTTGCAGATTCCAGTCTTCACGCAGCTGCTCCAGCGTTTTATTTTCTTCCAGCTGCGCGAGCGCATCGTTGACAGCCGCCAGCAAAGAGGCATTGCCTTTTTTTACGGCGACACCGAACAGCTCAGGCTCGGCTGCCGCGTCGGACGATTGTATCCAGGACATATCAAACTTATTCGGTTCACGCACGATATAGCCATCGGTAACAACGCTGTCGCACAGAACCGCGTCGACTGTTCCGTTGCGTAAAGCGTCAAAGCACTGCAGAACCTTGTCGTATGCGGTCACCTCGCACTGCAGCTTACCGGTATCAATTAAGTCGGTCAAGTACTTTGTGGAGGTCGTGCCTTTTTGGTAGGTCACTTTTTTGCCGTTGAGACCTTCAGGACTGGTGATAGGCGTTGTACCCTTAAGAACAACAATGGACTGCCAGTTTTTTACGTAGGAGTCGGAAAAATCGACGATTGCCTTGCGCTCGCCGGTGATGGTGACAGCCGACATAACTACGTCGTATTGGTCGATTTCGAGACCCTGCAATATCGTGTCGAACGGTCGGTCTTTGTACTCAACCTCAAGACCAAGGATGGCGGCGATTTCTTTCGCCAATTCAATGTCAAAGCCGGTCGGAACGTTGCCTTCCGCATACATTTCGAACGGCGGATAGCCAATCTCTGTGCCGACGATCAGCTTGCCGGGTTGGATCAGTTGCAGATCGGCTTTTCCGTTTGTCTGCGCGGTTGTGACATCGGGCGCTTCGGTCACGGATTCTTCCTTTGCCCCGCAGCCCGCAAACAGACCCAGCGCCAAAACAGCTGCGCAAATCAGCGCAAGAACGCGTTTAAGTTTCATTCTGATTCCTCCTATTAATTTGATAATAGAGTCATTCGGCTTGTCCGCCGAAGCCAGTATATTTATTTTACAAAATTCACAGCGCTTTGTCAATACGTGTTCAGGTTTATTCAGAAATGGATACGGTTATAGGGGCAAGCCCGCAATAAAGCGCCACAGCCGCGCCTGATCCTCCTCGCTTGCATAGCCTATGCCCACACGCGGCGCAGCTTTAATTCCTTCCGGCACAAAGCTGTCGTCCTCCAGCCACAATAAATCCGAACCGCACAAATCAACCGCGTTAAGCGCGCAGGTGACGCCCATGGATTTTGTTACACGCCCGGGACCGACGGCTCCTTCGACTGCGCGAATCAGTGCCGCCTGCGGCTGACCTTCAGGACCGGTGACGATGTTCAGCAGGGCGTGTATGCCGTAACAAAGATAGACGTAGCTGTGTCCGCCGCGCTTATACATCACGGCGGTTCGGTTTGTTTTGCCTTTATGCGCATGGCAGGCTGTGTCGTCTTCGCCGCGGTACGCTTCGGTTTCGGTTATGCGCCGCCGTAAAACCGTGCCGTCCGGTTGGCGGCAGCACAGCCGTTTGCCCAACAGCGCAGGGGCAACAACAAGGACGTCCTGGATATAGAAGGAATCATCAAGACGCATGTATTCTCCTAGCGTTCACACATTTCTCCCGGGGAATTGTATTACCTTGCCGCGACTGCGTTCTTCAGAAAAACATAAGCGGCGCACATCAAAGTCCGAGGGGAACTCACATTGGTCAGGACAGGGAAACAGCTGCTCGAAATGAATACCAAGCATCTCCGCCATGTCAAAATGCCGCTCTTCTTCACAGACACAATCCATCTGCCAAATCTGCTCCAAGCGCCTGCGTTCACTGTCTGATAATCCGAATACGTCCTGCCAAAGCGCAGCGTCCCCCTGCCCCTCGTCCGGCTCGCAATCATAATCGTCCGCAAAGCCTCGTACCACCAGATCCTCCGCCTTACCCGGGGAGCAGAGCACGCATACGCATATGTCGCTATCCACTGCCTCCATGGCAAGCACCGTGGCGTCTGCTGCCTTGGCAAGCTGACGTACTGCCGGCATTAAATCACGCAGCCACGGTGACTGCGACATTTCATCATCTTTCCATAGGGTAATCCAACGGCCTTGTTGCGGACAAATCAAATAATACGTATGCTCCGCAGGCTGTGCAGACGGCGCAGGCACATAGCCTTCGGCTTTCATAATGGCAGTCAGCACGTTCTCCAATTCATCCATGCTTTTACCTGCGCGCAAAACGTGCATGGCACAGCTGGTCATTCCCATGCAATCACCCTCCTAAATATTTTCAATTAGAGACTCACTGTCTTCCCGCTCTGCGCCGCCTGGTACGCCGCCTGAGCGATCTGTGTCATCAGCAACGCATCCTCCAGACCCAGACCGTCGGGTTCGGCGGCATGGTTCAGGCAGGCATCGATGAACTGCGACAATGCGCCTGATTTATCCTCCGGCATAGCTTCACGCGCAACCGCCTCCATGCCGTTGCCTATGTTCTGCACCACTTCGCCGCCGCGCATTAAGACAGAGCCTTCGGTGCCAAACAGTTCAAACAGATCGGGCGCGCCTGCCGAGACAAAGCCCGTTTCCATCGAAGCCAGCACACCGTCTGCGAATTCAGCGATAACCATCGTGTTTTCGTCGGAGCTTGTGCCATATAGATTGGTCATCAGCGCGGTGACACGCTTGGGCAGCCCGAAAAAGTCGGCGATCATATACACCGGATGCGCGCCCAAATCCATCAATGCGCCGCCGCCTGACGCGTTGATATCGAACCAATATGCGGGCAGCCAGCCGCCGCTGACACCCTGGTGCGCGCGGCGGAACCTCGCCGCTGTTACGCGCCCGAGCTTGCCGTCCTGCATCAGCTGCTTCATATACCGCGCCGCGGGGTCATTCTTAACCGGCAGAGAAATGGTGAACGTAACGCCTGCCCCGCGTATGGCGGCGATGATCGCCTGCGCGTCTTCCACAGTGGGCGCGAGCAGTTTTTCCGTAAAAATATGCTTACCCGCTGCCGCCGCGTCACACAGCAATTGCTTATGCGCCGTGGTTTGACTCGTGCAAATCACAGCGTCACCGCAATTTTGCAAAAATTCAGCATAATCCGCGTAAAACGGTACGCCCAGCTCCTGCGCCCACTCGGCGCCCCGCTGCGGGACTTCATCCCACACGGCGGTGATTTTGACGCGGTCATCTTCGCCCAGTTGCCGCGCATAGCCCGGCGCGTGCACATGCCATTTACTGATTAATCCTACGTTGAGCATAAGCTGTCTCCTAAAATTACATTATATTTCTGCATTCTCATTTCTCATTTACACCTCCAGCCCCAGCTGCACCTCGCCGCGCTCCTCGGGCGTTGCGACAACACCGGCAGCGGGGAGGTTTTTGGTGCGGTAGCGCGCGGGCGTTTTCAGCTCGCCCTCTGTATAAGCGTGCAGGTCGGCGACGTGGTGTGCTTTGCGCAGGGTCATAACAGCTACGCCCTGGGTGTCCTTCGTGGTTTTTGGCGCGACGGCACCGCTGTGGAACAACAACACGCGCCCGGAGCTTGCGCACAGGACACAGTCGCCGTCCTCTGGCAGCTGCAGCGCCGCAGCCAGCGGGGATTTGTCGCTGTAGGCGCGGATCAGCTTTTTGCGGTTGGTCTTGGTGGCATAAGCCGAAAGCTCCACCTTGGCGACCTTGCCGTTGTCAAACGCAAAAAGCATATAGCCGCTGTAATCGCGCGTGACTGCCATATATACAACGCTTTCGCCCTCATCCATGTCGAGCTTCGCGGCGACGAAATCGCCCAGCACGCTGGCCTTCGTGTCCTCAAACTCGGCGGCAACGGATTTATAAACCTGCTGCCGGTTGGTGAAAAAGAGCAGGTCGCTGGCGTTGCCCGCCTCAACCGTCTGCACAATAAAATCGCTGTCCTTGCATTTTTGCTGGTCGTTCATACGCAGGCTGGCAGGCGTGATCTTTTTAAAATAGCCTTCTTGGGTCAGAAAGAGCGTAACGGGATAATCCTCGACTGTCTGCTCAACATCAACCTGCGGCAGCTCCTCGGCATAGATCAATTCGCTGCGCCGCGGATGGCTGTGCGCTTTTGCGATGTCCTGCAGCTCCCCTATCATGATATTCTTGACCTTACGCTCGGAATCCAGGATGCCCTGCATTTCGTCTATATCTTTTTTTAGCTGCGCAATATCAGCCGTGCGCTTGAGGATGTATTCGCGGTTAAGGTGGCGCAGCTTGATTTCCGCAACGTATTCCGCCTGCACCTGATCGACGCCGAAAGCGATCATCAGGTTCGGTATAACTTCGTTTTCCTCGTCGGTCTCGCGGATGACTTTGATCGCCAGGTCGATATCCAGCAGGATTTTTGCGAGACCTTCGAGCAGGTGCAATTTTTCGCGCGCCTTGGTTAAATCGAATTGCACCCTGCGGCGGATGCAGCCCGTGCGGTAGGCGATCCATTCTTGTAACAGCTCGCGCACGCCCATGACGCGCGGACTGCCGTTAACCAGCACGTTAAAATTGCAGGCAAAGCTATCCTCAAGGGTAGTCAGCTTAAACAAGCGCGCCATAAGCTTTTCGGGGTCTACGCCGCGCTTGAGGTCTATAGTGATCTTTAAGCCGGAGCGGTCGGTTTCGTCGCGGATGTCGCTGATTTCTTTAATCACACCCGCCTTTGCCCGCTCAAGCACCTTATCTATGATGGCTTCCGCTGTGGTTGTGGGCGGAATCTGGAAAATATCAATGCAGTTGTTCGTTTTGTCATAGGTATATTTCGCGCGCACACGGAAGGTGCCGCGCCCTGTATTATAAATATCCTCGAATTGCGCGCGTGAATAGAGGATCTGCCCGCCGCCCGCAAAATCCGGGGCAGACAGGGT
>JAVBSB010000131.1:0-9825 GCA_031547365.1 Oscillospiraceae bacterium
GATGTTACGCAAAGTCGTGGCCGTAAGGTTTTCAATGGCCATCAGCGGACGCTCTACGCCATAGGCATACAGCATCGGATCCGTGATCTGGAAGAACACGACGGTGTCAATTTGGATTGTTACATTGTCCTTTGTGATAACGGGCTGCGGCTGAAAATCAGCAACCTGCTCTTTGAGCGTCACTTGCTTTGCGATACGCTCAATGAAAGGAATCTTGACATGTAAACCGGTCTGCCAAGTCTCTTTGTAAGAACCCAGGCGCTCCACAACAAAAGCAACCGACTGCGGAACGATGCGGATGTTGACGATGACGAGGATAATAACGACAATAAGAAACGCGCCTATGATAATCCCAATTTCCATGACATACTCTCCTTTTATGTTTTATAAAGTAATTAAATCATGCATCTGATTGTTGCCGCTGCGGGCAGGCTGCATCACACGGCATCCTGTTGTTCCGCAGGGCTGACCGGCGGCGGCGGCAGTTTTACCAGCATCTTATTGCCTTTGATTTCAATTGTTTCCACGCTGTTGCCTTCGGGTATGATATAACCCTCGTCTGCCGCGCGCGCAGACCAGGTCTGCCCGTCCACTCGGATTTGCCCCGTACCCTTTAGATTATTGATTTCTTCCAGCACGATGGCGACCTTGCCGAGGAATCGATCTGCGTTGCTCGGCTGCACGTTCTTTTGCAGCCGTCTCACCAGCGGCCGTGTAGCGATTAAGCTAATCGCCGTCACAATAATGAACAGCGGAATCTGCAGCCAAGTCGGAGCTCCGAACGCACACGCAATCAACGCCACGGCCGCTCCCAACGCAAACCAGATCGAAAACAGCTGCATTGAGAATGATTCCAGCACCAACGATGCCACCAACAAGACAAGCCAGATGATCCAAGTTTTCTCTTCCATAAAAACACCTCCTTTTATCCTAGTCTGTATTATATCATAAATGCGCAATAAATACAAGTATTACTATAAATTAAATATGTGCGTACCAAGGCATAAAAAATACACCCCTTAAGCCGACCAAATGCTCGATTCGGCTTAAGGGGTGTGAAAAACCAAGGGCGCAAACCACTATTTCTTGTATCCGCACTTAGGGCAAACGCCGTTTTCGTCAAGCACAATGCCGCATAACGGGCAGCGCTCTTTTTCTTGTATGAATTCTTTCCCATATTCTTCCGATGCGCCGTTAACGCCGCTGGTAAAGGTGATTTTTACAATGTTTAACTTATCCTTCAGCAGATCGTAAACAATTTTAATCATACCTTCAACGGTCATGGTTTCCTTCGTAACGACCAGGCGGCACTCGGGATACGCCGTCGCCAGCTCTGTTTTAAAGGCGGGACCTTTTTGCTTGTTGGTGGGTGCGCCGTTTTTAATGCCTTGCTGCTCATATACACCAAGAACAGCGGGGAGCAACGGGTCGTCTTCTCTTAAAACAAGTGCGTGGTCAAAGTTCTGCAAAACGTCCCAGGCTGTTTTTTTAATTTCGTTACAAGGGAACACCATATTGACGCCGGCGTTAATGGTATCCTCAACCTCCAGCGTCAAAACCCCCGTGTGACCGTGCAGGTACTGAGCTTCTCCTTTAAATCCATAAAATCTATGGGCATATTGGAGGTCAAATGTCGTGAAGCTTTTCATAATTTTCTCCTCTTTCTAAAATTTATTTATTACATTCAAGGCAGATTCCCTTAAAAATAATATCGTGACCCGTAAACGCAAATCCGTGCGTATCCTTAATTTTTCGTTCCAAGCCCTTGATAAAGTCCATGTCCACATCCATAATTTGACCGCACTTTATGCACTTCGCGTGATAATGGTCGTGGCATAAATGGTCGTAGCGAACCGCGCCATTCGGCATTTCCAATTTACGTATTTCGCCCATATCGGACAGCAGGGCTAAATTCCGATAAACTGTCGCTCTGCTTATATTGGGATGTTGTTTCACAAGCGCATCGTATACTTCGTCAGCGGTAACGTGGCAACGCAACTGCCTTACCATTTCCAAGACCAAAGATCGCTGAATGGTGCTGCGTTTGTTCATAATTGTTTTCCTTAGTTATATAATCAGTTCGTTAATAGTATTATATATCATTAAGTACGTCTTGTCAATAACTTATTTGAAATTTACTAAAAAAATAGGGCTAGAAGATTCGCTCCTCTAGCCCTATCTAAATTTCTTGCTCGTTATTTCCCCAGCAGCATGACATAACGCATAATCGCCTCAAAAAACGCGCCTATATCCTTCATAAAATCAAATATACATTCTATCAACGGAACATCCCCTCCCCAAAACGACGTTATCGCTTGCGTTGTCTCGCATATCTTTGGCGTATCTCCCCGCAGCAGCGCTACGCGGCTCACGCCGGAAGCCGCATATTTCTCAAATAAATCCGTCGCGGTGCTTGCCGGGTCCATCATCGTTACCCTGCCGTCTTTTGTCCCGCGCAAAGCCACCCAGTGACCGCCGCTTTTCACCGCAACCGCAACGCCATAGCCCTGACCAAGATATTGCTTCAGCTTCGCGTTTTTTTCAGCTTGCGTGCCGCTAAGCGCTGCCCATGCGTTTTCCGCGCGCAGTCCCTGCACAGCCGCAGGAAGCTTCTCCCAGATTAGGTCGTCGTCGGCAGTGAATCCATCTGCTTTTCGCATATCCGCCGCGAAAACACCCGGGTCAAACTCTTTTTCGCTGCATAAACCGAGCTGCACCGCAAGCATTGCCACAGAGGTCGCAAGGCATCCTACTTCTTTCATACTTTGTTTATACAATGTCACTGACGCCCACTGCGCGTCATACTGCTTCCAATTGTAATATGGTGTATCCGTCGCGGCCAAAGCAATCGGAGCTGTACAGACCACAAGCAGCACAGCCAGCGCGCAGCTAAAAAGTCTCTTTTTCACGGAATGCACCTCCTTGTACGCCCGATTATATCCGATTCACCCCGCAAAAGCAATGTTAGGTTATTGCCTTAATATGAAAAAAAAGGAAGGTGAAACGTTTTTATATTTTATTACACTGATAAACCACGGAACTGTCATAGACTTATTTCCCCTTCCCCCTTGAATTCATACCCGCAATCTGATATAATAAAATGTATAAACATTTAAAAGGAGGTATAGCATGGACCAGCGACTGGAGCTGCCGCTGTATTTATTTCACCAGGGGACAAACCACCGTGCCTATCGCCTCCTCGGCGCACACAGAACCCCCGACTACAGCGCAACCGTATTCCGCGTCTGGGCACCGCATGCGCTTGCGGTAAGCGTAATCGGCGATTTTAACCAATGGGACAAGACTGCCGCGCCCATGGTCCGCCTGACTGAAAACGGTGTGTGGGAGGCTACAGTGCTTGAGGTGATGCCCTATGCGGCGTATAAATTCTGCATCACCTGCCAGGACGGTCGTCAGATTTTAAAGAACGATCCCTACGCTTTCCATACAGAAGGAAGTCCCGGCACGGCATCAAAATATTACATTGCGAAGGATTGCTACCAGTGGAACGACGCTGCGTGGCTGAAAAAGCGAGCAAAGCGCAATATCTACGCCTCGCCTGTCAGTATCTACGAGGTGCATCTCGGCTCGTGGCGGCGCTATCCCGACGGCGAACCCTTCAGCTACCGCAAGCTGGCGGAAGAGCTGATTCCCTACGCAAAGGGCTTGGGTTATACGCACCTTGAGCTCATGCCCGTTACGGAATACCCCTTCGACGGCAGCTGGGGCTATCAGGTTACGGGGTATTTTGCTGCCACCTCGCGCTACGGCGAACCGAAAGATCTGATGTATTTCATCGATCAGGCGCATCTTGCGGGCTTGGGCGTGCTTCTCGACTGGGTGCCCGCGCACGTCCCGCGCGACGCCCACGGTCTTGCTGATTTTGACAGCGAGCCTTGCTACGAGTATGCCGATCCACGCCGCGGCGAGCATAAGCAATGGGGTACGAAGGTCTTTGATTACGGAAAAAATGAAGTGCGTTCCTTCCTGATTTCCAGCGCGATGTTCTGGCTGGATTACTACCACGCGGACGGCCTGCGGGTGGACGCGGTGGCCAGTATGCTCTATCTGGACTATGGCCGCGAAAAGGGACAGTGGTTGCCCAACGACAAGGGCGGCCGCGAAAACCGGGAAGCCGTCACCTTTTTACAGGAAATGAATAAGGCGATCTTTGAAAAGTTCCCCGGCGTGATTATGGCGGCGGAGGAGAGCACTGCATGGCCGCTGGTGACCAAGCCGGTGCACGACGGCGGTCTTGGTTTCAATTTTAAGTGGAACATGGGCTGGATGAACGACTGCCTGCACTACTTCAGCCTTGACCCCGTCCATCGCAGGGACAACCAAAGCAAGCTGACGTTTTCTATGCACTATGCATTTTCCGAAAATTTTATCCTGCCAATCTCACACGACGAGGTTGTCCACGGCAAGTGCTCGCTGCTGAGCAAAATGCCGGGGGATTACGCGCAAAAATTTGCCGGTATGCGCTCATTTCTGGGTTATATGTACGCCCATCCGGGTAAAAAGCTGCTGTTCATGGGGCAGGAATTCGGGCAGTTTATCGAGTGGAACTACGACAACGAGCTCGACTGGCTGCTTCTGGACTATGAATCCCACCGGCAATTGCAGGACTTTAACCGCGCGCTGAACGTATTTTATAAGCGTCACGCCGCCCTATGGGAGGTGGAGGACAACTGGGATGGCTTCCAGTGGATTTCGGGCAACGACAACGCGAATTCCGTGATTTCCTTCCGCCGTATTGACAAGCAGGGCAAGGAATTGATTTGCGTCTGCAATTTTACGCCCGTCACGCGCGAGGGGTATTGCATCGGCGTGCCGCAGGCGCAGCGGTATAAAGTCGTATTCAACACCGACGAGAAAAAATACGGCGGCGCGGGGATATTGCGCAAAAAAACTTACGAAGTGCTAAACAAAGCCATGCACGGCTTGCCCTGCTCACTGGAGCTGACCTTGCCGGGCTTAAGTGTGATATACTTGGAGAAGGCAGAGTAGGCGCAGTCCGCAGATCAAATCAGTAAACAACTGACATCAAAAAGAGGAGGTGTCTTTATGTCTGAATTTCAGACGAAAACATGCGAGTTGATACAGCGTTTGCCGGAGGATACGGTAAAGCTGGTGTTTGAACTGCTGTTTCAAACAGCGCTCAATAGCGAAGAATTTGCCGACGATTTGGAATATTTTAACTCAATTCCCGGCTACTTGGATAATCTGGACGAAGCCGCACGCACTCCATGGGAGGAATGTCTGCCAGAAAGTGAAGTGAAGTGGTGATGTGGGAAATCAGATTTACTCCACAGGCTGTAAAGGATATTGCAAAGCTGCAAAACGCCAAACTATCTTCAAAGGCACAAGACTTAATTGCCGTGGTGCGCAGTAATCCCTTTCAGAACCCGCCGCCTTACGAAAAGTTGCAAGGGTACCCTTCTCTTTATTCTAGAAGAATTAATCGTCAGCACCGCTTGGTTTATGATGTCGATATCCCCCTGCAAAGAATCAAAGTGCTTCGCATGTGGTCTCATTACGAATGACCCTTGCCGGGCTTCAGTGTGATATACTTGGAGAAGGCAGAGTAGAGGATGGGGTAAAATCCCGTAGAGCAGATGCCCGCATCCGTCCGCGAATCTAAACTATTTTCGGCGCGCCGGAGTCGTCGCGCCCTACGAATCCGCTTTAATTAATGTTTATGTAACATGAAACGGGGTGACATATTTGCAAAAACAAGAATGCATCGCCATGCTGCTGGCCGGAGGGCAGGGCAGCAGGCTTGGCGTGCTCACACAATCCATCGCAAAGCCTGCCGTGCCGTTCGGCGGAAAATATCGCATCATCGATTTCCCGCTGTCTAACTGCGTAAATTCCGGCATTGATACCGTGGGCGTACTCACGCAGTACCAGCCGCTGGAGCTGCACGACTATCTGGGCAACGGGCAGCCATGGGATTTAGACCGAACCAACGGCGGGCTACATATTCTTTCGCCCTATCAGCAAATCAGCGGTACGCAGTGGTATAAGGGCACAGCCAACGCCATTTATCAAAATATTCCCTTCATCGAGCGCTATAGCCCTACCTATGTAATCATTCTCAGCGGCGACCATATCTATAAGATGGACTATTCCAAAATGCTGGCATATCACAAGCAGCAACAGGCAGCGTGTACAATTGCAATGCTCGAAGTCGACTGGGAAGAAGCAAGCCGCTTCGGTCTGATGCTGGTCAACGACGACGGCACCATCAGCGAATTTGAAGAAAAGCCGGAGCATCCCCGCAGCAACAAGGCTTCGATGGGGGTCTATGTCTTCAGCTGGGAAAAGCTGCGGCAATACCTCATTGACGACGAAGCCAGAAAGACATCCAGCAACGATTTCGGAAAAGATGTAATTCCCGCCATGCACGCCGCGGGCGAGCGCATGTGCGCCTATGCGTTCGACGGCTATTGGAAGGACGTCGGCACGATTGACAGCCTCTGGGATGCCAACATGGACTTGCTGCTGCATAAAGCAGGCATAGATCTCAGCGACCCCGACTGGAAGATATACTTCCGCTCCCCTGCCGCGCCGCCGCATTATATCGCGCAAACTGCCGACATCCATAACGCAATGGTCAGCGAAGGCTGCGTGGTCAAAGGTCACGTGGATACCTCTGTTCTGTTTCCGAATGTTACGGTCGAAGCCGGCGCCGTTGTACGCGACAGCGTATTGATGCCGGGCGTCACTGTAAAATCCGGCGCAAAGGTACAATATGCCATCGTTGCCGAAGACGCCGTCATTGAAGAAAAGGCGCGGGTCGGTTCACGCCCCGAAAACACAAAGTCAGGCAGCTGGGGCGTGTCTGTTGTGGGCGCGGGTCTGACCATAGGCGCGGGCGCCATTGTCGGACCGAATAAGATGATAACGACTAACCGTGCGGTCAAAAAAGGAGGAAGTAAGTCATGAGAACCAACGACGTACTTGGCATCCTCTATTCCAACTCGTATGACGAAGCCCTGCCGGAGTTAACCAGCCTGCGCACAATGGGATCCGTCCCCTTTGGCGGTCGCTATCGTATGATTGATTTTTCGCTGTCGTCCATGGTACGCGCCGGCATAGACAAAGTCGGCGTAATTACCAAGGCAAACTACCGCTCGCTGATGGATCACCTCGGCGTCGGCAAGGCATGGGACTTGGCGCGCAAGCACGAAGGTCTGGTGCTTCTGCCTCCCTATGTCGGCGCAGGCTCCGGCGGCAACCAGACCCGTATGGAGGGACTCTGGTCGGCGATGGAATTCCTGCGCAATTCCAAAGAAGACTACGTCATTATGAGCGACTGCAACCTTGTGTGTAACCTGGATTATAACGAATTACTGCGGGCGCACATGAACAGCGGCGCGGATATCACAATCGCTTTCCACAGAGGGCTTGCGCCCAAGCTGAACTGTATGCGCCTGCGCTTGGATGACAACGGCCGCGTCGACGAGATTTATGTCAGCGACGAACCCGACGACAACGCGCTCACCTCGCTAAATATTTTTATTCTGCGCAAGGATTTGCTGGAGCACCTGATTCGCGAAGCGAACAGCCAAAGCCTCGGCGATTACGAAATTTTTCAGCGCAACACCACGTCTTTGCATATCTACGGGCTGGAAGTCACAGCCTATACAAAAGTGATTGATTCACTTCAAACCTTCTATGACGCCAGCCTGGAACTGCTGCAGCCTGCTGTCCGTAAGGCTTTGTTCCATCCGGAGCACCCTGTCTTCACAAAAGTACAGGACGATATGCCCACGGTTTATGGTCTGCGCACGAAGGTTTTGAACTGCCTGGTGGCAGACGGCTGCCAAATCAACGGCGACGCAACCGATAGCGTATTATTCCGCGGCGTTACAATTGAAGCGGGCGCAAAAATCTCCGACTGTGTGCTTATGCAGGGTACCTATGTCTCTGCCGGTGCCGACCTGCGCCATGTTATCACGGATAAAGCCGTAATGATACAGCCCGGCAAAGCAATCTTCGGCACATCAAACTGCCCTATTTGCCTCGGCAAAAAAATTGTGATATAGCTATATTTTTAGAAAGGACAGTGAGCGCATGAAAGTTCTTTATGCAGCCAGCGAAGCTCTGCCCTTTAAATCCAGCGGAGGCTTGGCGGAGGTTGCCGGTTCCCTGCCGCGCGCGCTGCGTAAGCGGCTGGTCGGCACGCGCGTTGTAATGCCGCTGTACGATTCTATCCCGCAGGCGCTGCTCGACAACATGACCTTTCTTACGCATATTGTCGTTCCCGTGGCGTGGCGGCGGCAATATTGCGGCATTTTTGAAACCCGCGCAAACGGCGTGATTTATTATCTGCTGGACAATCAATACTACTTTAAGCGCGGCAACCAGATTTACGGACATTATGATGACGCAGAGCGCTTTGCGTTTTTTTCGCGCGCCGTTCTGGAAATTCTGCCCCATTTGGACGGCTTTAAGCCCGACATCATTCACTGCAACGATTGGCAGACAGGCTTAATCCCCGTGTACCAGACCGTTTTCTACGGTAAAGACCCTTTTTATCAAGGAATTAAGACGGTGTTCACCATACACAACATTGAATACCAGGGCAAATACGGCATGGACATTCTGAGCGATGTGTTTGGGCTGGAGGAAAAGCACAGACCGCTAGTTGAGCACGACCACGGGATCAACCTGATGAAAGCAGCGATCGAATGCGCCAACGCGGTTGTCACGGTCAGCCCGACCTATGCCGAAGAAATACGTACGCCCTGGTATGCCCATGGGCTTGACAGCATATTAAACATGCGCGGACACAAGGTCACGGGCATCCTTAATGGTATAGACACCGAAGCCTATAACCCGTCCGCCGATTCTGCCATTGCGGCGCATTACACGGCAGACGACCCCTCGGGCAAAGCAATCTGCAAAGCCGAATTGCAAAAGAGCTTCGGAATAAAGCAACATCCAGCCGCTCCGCTTCTGTGTATTGTCAGCCGGTTAGCCAGCCATAAAGGCTTCGACCTCATCCGTGATTCGATGGCGCAGTTGCTGAACGAAAGCGATGCGCAGCTGGTTGTGCTCGGTACGGGCGAATACCAATATGAAGAATACTTTCGCCGTTTAGCCGCGGAATATCCCGAGCGCGTCGGCGTCACCATTGACTTTATCCCGGCGCTTTCCCGCCAAATATACGCGGGCAGCGACATCCTGCTCATGCCCAGCAAAAGCGAGCCCTGCGGTCTTTCGCAGATGATTGCCCTGCGCTACGGCACGATACCCATCGTGCGCGCCACCGGTGGCTTGAAAGACAGTATACAGGACTGCGGCGACGGCGGCGGAAACGGCTTTACTTTTGTTGATTACAGCGCCGATGAGCTGTTGCGCGCCATGCGCCGCGCGTTGGATTGTTATGCTGACAATGAGAATTGGAAGCAGCTGGTGCGGCGCGCAATGGAATGCGACTTCAGCTGGGGACAGTCGGCGGGGGAATATATCAAGCTGTACAGAGCGTTGCTTGCGAAATGATACAACTCAACACTGCCCGCCTAATCATACGTGATCCGCAGCCCTGCGATTTTGCGGGTTGGCATAATCTGCTTAGCAACACACAAAATTTGCGATTTACGCATCAAATGCAGACGCATTCGGAAGAAGAAAGCCGTTCGCGGCTGCAAAGCGCCATCGATGCGGCACACGCGACGCAGCGCGACAAGTGGTTTCTTTGTATACAGCCGGCACAGACAGGCGAATTTATTGGGAGCATAGGCTGCACGACGAAGCCTTGCCATGGCGGGCTGCTGGGCGGTGTGGGATGGTTTTTGTTGCCCGAATACCAGG
>JAVBSB010000089.1:0-4610 GCA_031547365.1 Oscillospiraceae bacterium
AGCACGCCGCCGTATTCCGCCAGCACCTGCTGCGCGGCTTTTTTCATATTACGGACGCGCGAATAATAGCCCAAGCCCTCCCAGAGCTTCATCAGTCGGTCGTCATCCACAGCGGCAAGGGCAGCAATATCGGGCAGCGCCTTGACAAAACGCGCATAATAGCCCTTAACCGCTTCTACGCGGGTCTGTTGCAGCATAATTTCGCTTACCCAAACCTCGTAGGCAGTGGGTGCGCTGCGCCATGGAAGCTGCCGCTTGTTTTGCGCATACCACAGCAGCAGCTTTTCTTTCATCGCTTGGGTCATATGTTTTTTCTCTTTCGCCGGTGACAATTTGGACAAGACCGGCATATAATACACTGGCAGTACCTGCTGCCGTAAAACGAAGGACGTTATACGCCACGGACGACCTGGGCCTACCGTTATGTAGGCCCTTTAATTATTCTTCCGTTTCGGCTGTTTCGGCCGTTTGAACCGGAATGTGCTTGGGCTTGTAGAAAATCGAGCATATGAATGAGGTCAGCGGCACCACCGCAAGCACGCTCAGGCACCCCGCAAGGCTCTGTAATATCTCCACCGCAATCAGCTCGCGGTTGAGCATCTGCGTCATGCCGGAGGAATAGGTGATCATCACCAGCAGCTGACCCAGCGAGCCGCCGATATACGCCAGCACCAGCGTATTCGCCATTGTACCGATCAGATCTTTGCCTATATTAAAGCCGGATTTCATCAGGCTGCGCGAAGAAAGCGCCGGGTTGTTCTCGCGCAGTTCATGCAGCGCCGCCGCAATGTCCATCGTAACATCCATTAAAGCGCCGACCGAGCCGATCATGATCATACAGAATATCGTTGATTTCACATTGATGCCGCTTTTCAGGTAAGTCAGCTGGATCGACTCCTCGTCAATTAAACCCGTAATATGCATGGGCTTGTTCATCATCGCCATAATCAGACCCGAGCTCAGTACGCCGCCAAAGCAGCCCAGCGCGGCAACCAGGCTTTTTGAGCTTGCTCCCTGCACCAGCATCAGATTTGTGATTACGATATAAAAGCAGATCAGCAGCGACCAAAAGTAAATATTATGCCCCGAAAGCACCGCAGGCACCAGCACCAGGAAAATCGCAATCAGTGACAGCGCGAACGAAAGCAAGGTATTAAAGCCTTTTTTACGCGCAAACAGCAGAACCAGACCGATATACAGCAGACCGAGCAGAACCAGCGGCGTGGTGCGCACATAGTCATACATAATATAATTTGTGCCGTCCTGACTTGACATAGCATCCAGCAGCACCGTGTCACCCGACTGTACCATTGGAACAAGCATAGAGAACATCTGGTCCTGCTCCTGCTTACAGCGCAGGGTTTCGCCTTTTTTCTTCCCGGAAAGCGCCTTTGCTTCAAAGAAAATAGTTGTCACGCTCATCTCGTCTTCCGCGCCGTCCATGGTATAGCTGCTCTTTTCGGTTTTAATGATATCCAGCACGCGCGCGCGCCAGAAATCCCCCTCATGCTTCGCGCCGAAGATCGTGGTTTTACCCTGCGTAGCTACGCGGTTACCAACGACTAAAAACAATATTGCAAAAACCAAGGTAATAATATAGACGATCATTGGGCGATCCAGCTTATTCTTGCTTTGTTTCATTGTAGAACCTGACTTTCGTTCAGTCTAAGCTTAGAGTTCAATTGCTTCCGCTTCGTTCAGCCAAAGCGCCGCCGAGGCATCGCTCGGCATTTGCCACGCGCCGCGCGGACTTAAGGATACGTCGCATACAGCGGGACCATCCGGCAGGCAGCTGCGCTTAAATTGCTGCGAAAAAAAGCGGCGCAAAAAAATCAGCAGCCATTGCTTGCGCTGCGCCGGGGTATAGCCCGGAAATGCCTGCGTTGCAAGCTCAAACAGCGCCCGCGGGGATAAGGCGTGCAGCATAAAATGATAAAGATAGAAGTCGTGGACATCATAGCTGCCAAGAATATCCTCGGTTTTTTGCGCAACACGCCCCTGCGCGTCCGGCGGTAAAAGCTCCGGACTGACCGGCGTTTCGAGAACGCGCGCAAGCGCTTTTGCGGCAACGCCGCGCTCTGCTTCGTATTGGAGCATGGCGCGCATCAGGGTCTTTGGTACGCCTGCATTCGGATTGTACATACTCATGTGGTCGGCATTGTAGGTACACCAGCCGAGCGCAAGCTCGCTTAAATCGCCGGTGCCGACCAGCAGCGCCTGCTCCTGATTTGCGAGATTCATAAGCGTCTGCGTGCGCTGGCGCGCCTGCACGTTTTCGTAGACCACATCGTGCGCGTCCGGGTCGTGACCAATATCGCGCATCTGCAACTCGCAGCCGGGACGAATGTCAATCTCGCGCAAGGCGACACGGAGGTCTTCACAAAGAGCATTTACTGTTGCGCGGGTGAAGGCGGAGGTGCCATAACCGGGCATGGTAACAGACAGAATATGCGCGCGCGGGAGCCGCAGCAAATCGGCGGTACGCGCCGCAACCAGAAGGGCTAGCGTGGAATCCAGCCCGCCTGAAATCCCGATTACCATGCGTTTAAGACCTGTATGCGTCAATCTTTTTGCAAGGGCAGCGGTCTGGAGCTCAAGGGCTTCGCGGCAGCAGGACGCGCGCCGGACCGGATCCTGCGGCACAAACGGAGAAGGATTTATGACCGGTTCCTTCGGCAGCGGCTGCGCTGCGACGGGACTAAGCAACCTGCCTGTTTCGGCATATACGGCAGAGCCCTGCTGCCGGTAACGCTCGCTTTCCGCAAGAATGCGACCACGCGCGGCAACGAGGCATGCGCCTGCATAGACGTTGTCCGTTGTGCTTTCGCCCACGCCTGCGCCCGCATACGCATAGCAGCAATGTGCGCTGCGTTCTGACAAAAAGCGGCGGCGCTTTTCGTGCAGCCCAAGGTATTCCGCTTCGGCCGCAAGGTGCAAAACCAGCGCACAGCTTTGGATCGGTTCTCCGAAAGTAATGCCGACAGCGCCGAAGCGCTGCTTTCCGAATAACACCTCTCTACCGCCAAAGCGTACTGTTTGGGGTTCGCCTGCATAGGGAGAAAAATAGCGGCTTTCAGCGTGGGTGAGGCAGTTGTTCGGCACAAGTCCGCGTATCGCTCCGCCTTGCAGCGCCGCGGCGCAGCTATAGATTTTACCGTCAAAGCGCACCGGCAGACCGATGGCGATGACCGCGCTGCTTTGCTTCGTCTGCTCGGCAAGCCATAGCAGCGCCGCTTCGCAGGCTTGCGGCAGAATAGCATGGCGGAACAAATCGCCGCAGGTCGCGCCGGAAAGATATAGCGCAGGCAGCACCATCGCCTGCACGCCCTGCAAAAGCGCGGCTTGTATCATCTGTAAGGCCTGGCGCGCGTTTTCTTCCGGATGCGCGACGGTAACGCGCGGCGACAACGCGCCGACTTTTTCAACGCTGTAATCGGGCATTGCCGTGTCCTCCCCGACATAAGAATGATTTAGAGTTAACTTTCATATTATAACTCTTTTTTCGCGAAAAAACAAGGGGGAAATCCATGTTCGTATATATCCGGCAGGCGCTGGCTTCATTCCTTTGGGGACCACCCATGCTTGCTGTATTTCTGTTGACCGGCGCATACCTGACTGTTCGCAGCCGCGCGTTCCCTCTTCGGCGGCTTGGGTTTTGGATGCGAACGACCTTCGGATCGCTGCTGAAACCGCAAACGGCAGCCAAGGGCAGCATTACGCAGCGCCAGGCGCTGACCTCGGCGCTGGCTGCCTGCCTGGGTACCGGGAATATTGTGGGGGTAGCGACTGCGCTCACCCTCGGCGGACCCGGGGCAATATTTTGGATGTGGGTCTCGGCTCTGCTGGGGATGATGACCTGCTGCGCGGAAAACACCTTGGGGGTAAAATACCGCTGGCGTACAAAAACAGGCGGCTGGATGGGCGGACCGATGGCTTACCTTGAAAAAGGGCTGGGTTCAAAAACGCTCGCCGGTTTATACGCGGCGCTGCTGAGCCTTGCCTCCTTCGGCATCGGAAATATGACACAGGCAAATGCCATTGCCGTGGCAGCGCAGCAAAGCATCTCGGCGCCTGCATGGGCAACGGGAGCGGTGATTGCCGGATTAATCGCCCTCGTGATTTTTGGCGGGGTAAAGCGCATGGCCGACGTAACCGAAAAAATCGTACCGGTTATGGCCGGCGTGTTTCTGCTGGCGTGTACGATTGTGCTTGTCGTAAACGCAAAAGCCCTGCCCGCCGCGCTGGGTACGATCCTGCGCGGGGCATTCATGCCGTCTGCGGCGCTTGGCGGCGGACTCGGGTACGGAATCGGAAAAGCAATGCGTTACGGTGTTGCGCGGGGCGTATTCTCAAACGAAGCGGGGCTTGGGTCCTCTGCCGTAGTCCACGCTGCCGCAGACGTAAAAGAACCTGCACTGCAAGGTCTTTGGGGCATTGCGGAGGTATTCATCGACACGATTTTGATGTGCACGGTTACCGCTCTGGTTTTGTTAAGCTCGGGGGCGTACCGCCAGGGCGGACCAACCGATTTGGCAATGGTAAGCGCCGCGTTTTCAGGCGTTTTGGGGCAGTGGGGCGGACATTTTGTCTCGCTTTCGGTCGCGCTGTTT
>JAVBSB010000181.1:0-22101 GCA_031547365.1 Oscillospiraceae bacterium
TGCGCCACGCGCCGACGGTAACGCCCTGCTGCTCCATGGCGCGCAGAATATCTTCCGCAGGGACTTTTTTATTCCCCGTAACAGAGACCGTCCATATCATACCGCTGAGCACGGAAAGCAGCGCGATACAAAGCGCAAGGCCAATCAACAACCCCGCGCGGCGGCGGTAGGTCTGTAAAAAAAACGGCAGCCCTACCTTTTTTTGCGCCTTTAGGGTAATACCGGAGGGCTCGGCGCAGGGCTGCATGCGCTTATATCCACGGCGGTCAGTCTTGCCCGTCATGGTGTTGCCGTGCCAGGTGATATCCCACATGGCCGCGCCCGCCTGATTGCATAAATTCAGGAAACGCTCCGGAAAGCCGTCGCATGCCGTAAAATAAATATAGCCGCGCAAGAAGCGCAGAAACTTGATCAATAGCATAAAAAACCTCTTTTCTAAGTAAGGACAATGGAATACAAGCCACAGCCCTTACATCGCATACGAGACCTCGGCGATCAATCCGGTGAGCTGCAGCTGCTCCATTTGGTAGGACTTAATGCAGAGCTCGGCGCCTCGAAACGTGACAACCAGCGCGTTTAAGTTCAGCTGGACGCAGCTGTCGCTGTAACTGAGTACGCCTTTAACGCCGTCAACAACGGCAGTGCGGTTCTGCCAAATTTCAACATGACAAAAGCCCGGCAAAACTTCTGCGGGTAAATTCATGGAATCACCCAATGCACGCGCTTTTTCCGCCAGGCGAAGCGCTGGTTTTTTCGGTTCTCTCTTTTTCTGCGGCATGGCAAAACCCTCCCGTGCAATGTATGATATCCGTACGCAATTCATGCATTTACGCCGTTTTGCCACGCATGGCATTCGCGCCATTCATGGCTTGTGCCATGGACGCATACGCTGAGAAAGAGGTGATTTTGTGCGGCGATTCATTCTTAAAAACGGTTCGTTTTCTGCTGCGGCATTGACCTTGGCTTGTGCGGCGCTTTCGGTGCTGCTGGTATTGTATTCACCGCTGGCCATGCAGGGCGCAAAGGAAGGGCTTTCCTTGTGCGGGCAGGTGATTATCCCCTCAATGTATCCCTTTTTTGTGCTGGCAGGCATATTCGCAGAGCTGGGCGGCAGCGGACGGTCTTTGCGAAAAAGAAAATTTCTTTGGGCGATATTGCGGCAGCCGCCCGCCGCGCTGGGCGTGATACTCCTGGGTTTTTTAGGCGGCTATCCGCTCGGCGCGCGCGCTGCCGCGCACATGATGGAACAGGGCGCGCTCACCCGTCCACAAGCGCAAAGGCTGCTGCTGTTTTGCGTTAACGCGGGACCCGCTTACCTGATCGGTGCGGTTGGGTCGGCGCTTTTGGGTAATCGGCAGGCCGGCGTTCTATTATTTGTTTCAACATTGACAGCGGGGCTGGTGATGGGGCTGCTTACACGGGCTCTGCCGGATCAGGATGCGCAGGACGACGCGCTTTCAATTGACAGGGTTCAGAAAGAGCGAAAAGGCTTAGACGCCGTTCTGCTTTCTTCTGTAACACAGGCAACGGGGTCTATTTTGGGTGTGTGCGCGTGGGTTGTGCTGTTTTCTGCGCTGTGCGCCCTGCTGCGCTTGTTGCCGCAAAGCATGTGGTCCGCGATACCGGCGCTTAATGTTCTGCTCGAGGTGTCGTCGGGCGCGGCCGCGGTGATACGTGCCGGGCTGCCGCTGCCCGTGCTTTGCGCCGCGTTGTGCTGGGGCGGATTGAGCGTACACTGCCAACTGCTTGGCGACCTGCGTAAAACAGGGCTGCCGCTGCGGCTGTTCTGGGTGTCGCGAATTCTGCACGGCGCGTTGGCTGCAGCCGTTTGCGCAGGCTTGCTGCGGCTGTTTCCGATGGAGCTTTCCGCTGCGGCTGTACGGGGCTCGCATATCGTACGGCTTTGGGCGGTCTCTGCGCCTGCGGCGGCTGCGATTTTATTCTTTTGCGCATTTCTGATTCTTGATTTAGATTTAAACCGAAAATTGACATAATGCTTTTGTCAGCATCAATTATACAAAGCAAAACTGTTGCTTTTTTTCATTTTCTGTGGTAAGATTACTCTGATGTTTATGAGGAAGGGACGGCATATTGATGAAAAAACATCTCAGAGGTCTCTTACGCGCAAAAAAATACGAAGCTGCCTGTGAAAACTGCCGCTACGGAAAACCAGCCCCCGACGGCACCAGCGTGCTGTGTTCGG
This sequence comes from Oscillospiraceae bacterium, assembly GCA_031547365.1. GTDB lineage: Bacteria > Bacillota > Clostridia > Oscillospirales > Acutalibacteraceae > WRMQ01. The sequence continues at coordinate 2,204 of JAVBSB010000181.1, forward strand.
TGCGTGGTGTCATGCGCAAAAAAAGCGTCTGTAAAAAATATGCCTATGATCCTCTTAAGCGCATCCCCGCCCGCGCGCCCCTGTTGCCGGATTATGATCCGGGGCAGTTTGAACTTTAATAATCAAAACAGGAGAGTACAGAAAATTGGATCAAGGTATTTATGAGGCACAAGCGAAAAAAAGCTGGAAGATTATGACGCTGCGGCTGGTTGCTGCGATTTTGATCATGCTTATCTGCGCCGCCATAACTGTTTTTCAAGTATGGAGCAATGAAAAAAGCTGCAAAACCGTGAGCGAGAACAACTCGGTCCGCAATATGACGGAAGGCGATTATGTAAAAATCACGAGCAATAACTTTGCGTATACAGGGTATTATTTTTATGAAGGTCAGGACAAAGGCGAAGAAAAAGCAAGCTCCTATGTCTATATTGTGCCGGTCTATTTTAAAGAAGTCCTTGTCGAATTTATTGTGGTAGAATCTCTTAAGGACTACCGTAAGGACCAGGAGCTTCCGGACGACCAAATACGTCCAATGCGCACTTTTAAAGGTCTGCTGAAAGAGGAAGAAAAAATCTATACGCAGGATTATATCGACCTGTTGGTTGATTGGGATTTTACGCAGGAGGAAGCGGAAGCTCTGCTGTCTTCTTATACCATCGGAACGGAAAAGCCTGAAGTGGAGCCGATTTGGCTTTTTGCAATCGGCGGTCTGGTCTTTGCAATTATTGTCCTTGGGCAGTTTAGAACCACGAAAAAGCTAAAGAAGCGCATGGAAGACTATAATGTCTCCGAAATGGCGATGCATAACTTTGATATGGAATACCAGCGCGGACACGACACCTTCGGCAAGGTGGAGCTTACTGAGCATTGGCTGCTGAACCGCCTGGCAGGCGCAACCTGCCTGCTTCCGCTGAAAGAAGTTGTCTGGGTTTATCAGCGCGTCGTTAAAAATTATACCAACGGTATCTATTCCGGGTCAACCTATACTGTAGAGCTGTACTTCAGCGACAAGGGTACGCTGACCCTCCAAAGCAAGCGCAAGGCTGTGGAAGGCACCATGGATTCGATTATCGCGCGCTGCCCCTATGCGCTGGTCGGGCATTCCCCCGAACGGGCAAAGGCGTGGAAGGACGACTACACCCAGATCGTCCGCGCAAGCCGCGAAAAGGCGATTGAGACCGAGCGCATGGCAAGGGCAGAACGGGAAGCGGAGGAAGATGATACACCCAAGGAATCCGTAGAATACGAAGTCTAAGATCAATAATAAAGCAGGTGATGGCGCAATGGAACCGGGTGTCTATGAAAAAGCACTGAAGGCAAGCATGAGAATGCTTTGTATTTTGTTGATCTTTGGAACAATGTGTTTTTTATTCTTCGTTGGTTTAGAAATGTTTTTGTTTTTAATAAATGGAATGGGACCGGGCGAAGATATAAATGCTGTTGCAATGCTAATTGTTACGTTCTTGGTTGTTTTTTCGCTATTTGTCGTTTTTCCGTTTGTTTATCTTTTCAAGCAGAAAAAAATGCAAACGCGTATGGTGAATTTTAACATTGGTGATTTCGAGATACAGAATTTTGAAGCGGAATATCAGCGCAGCCATGACACCGTAGGCGCGATGAATCTCACGGAGAACTGGCTTTTTTTCCGCATGATAGGCTATACCTGTGTTTTGCCGCTGAAAGAAATTGTGTGGGTGCGCTTAATGTACCACGGTGGAAGACGTAGTTCTGGTTATTATATTGATATTTTTTTTAGTGACAAAAGTATCTTGTCTTATCGAGACTCCGAAATGAATCACAAAAAACTGATCGCAATGCTTACTGTGCGCTGCCCCCATGCCCTGGTTGGGTACTCAGATGAAAGAGATGCTGCGTGGAAGGACGACTATATGCAGATCGTCCGCGCAAGCCGCAAAAAGGCGATTGAGATCGAGCGCATGGCAAGGGCAGAACGGGAAGCGGAAGAAACAAGCGACGCGCCTGCCCTGCCGCCGGATGGTGGTTCGGTGTCATTGGATCTGTAAGTTGATAGAACTCTTTCAGGAGGAGGATTTAATATATGAAACCGTATATCCCCATGACCGAATACGAAAGCGCGGACGAAGCCGTACGCGCGCGCTATGATGATCAAATTGCCAGGCATGGGCGGATCACCAACATGAAACGCACGCTGCTGCACAATATCAAGGCGTTCGACGTCTATATGGAATGGTATCCCTTAGCGGATCTGTGTAAGGAATTCATCGGCGAACGGGCGCTTTCGCTGTACGCCTATGCAATCAGCGAGGGTAACCGCTGCCTTGTGTGCGGGACATTCTTTCGTAAAATTTTGATTGACAGCGGCGACGACCCCGATGCCCCTGTGCTCAGCGAGGAAGAAAATTTGCTGATGGAGCTGGGCTTTTCCGTATCCGAGGACCCGCACAACCTTGACCCCGACCTTTATACCGCCCTGCGCGAACGCTACAGCGACGAACAGCTTGTGCTGCTGTTTGCCTTCGCGGGGATGATGGCCGCAACGAATCTCTTTAACACCATTGCGAAAGTCCCGCTGGACGAAGTGCTGTACGAGTACAAAAAAAAGCACGCGACAGAGTAGGACCGGCGTTCTGCCTTAAAACGGATTTTTTATGCTTTGGGAGTGTTTTTTTTGAATCGGAAAAAGCTGCGATTGTTACTTCTGATCCCTCTGGTTTTATTCGTGCTTGGGGTGAGTTCGGGTGTCGTCTTTCAAAAGGCTTATCTATGTCCGCGCTGTTTTTCTACAGAAGTTGCGCGCATTGAATACGGTTACGCGCCGACAGGGATAGGCTCCGGTAACCATAAAACGATTGCGGGCGGGTGTATTGTCTCGCTTTCATCACCAACACGGCAATGTCTGACCTGCAAAAAAGAATTTGCTCCCTTGCTGATTACGTTTCTGGGCAGCGTTAGTATTGTGTTTGCAGTGATTGCTACGGTTCTGGTTTCTTTTGCTTCCTTTTTTAAAAGCAGGAAGCGTACCTTAATAAATTAGGAGTATACTATGAAAGAGTTCAGCGGAAAAGTCGCGTTTATTACAGGGGCCGCGCGCGGACAGGGCAGGGCGACTGCGCTTGCGTTTGCGCGCGAAGGGGCGGATATTTTAGCGTTTGACCTGGGCGTGCAGATAGAATATCCCGCTTATGCCTGCGAAGCCTGCGGCGAACTGGAGTCGCTGCGAACAGAAATCGAAGCGCTCGAACAAAAATGTGTGGTCGCCCTGGGCGACGTGCGCAACGCCGCAGCGGTGTGTGCGGCGGTTGAAGCGGCAAAGGCGGCGTTCGGACGGATTGATTTTCTGTTTAACAACGCAGGGATTTGCGCCTATGCTGAAATAGACAAAATGACCGACACCGAGATGGATGCCATGATCGACATCAACCTCAAAGGACCGATGCTTGCCGCGCGGTATGTTGTTCCTGTCATGAAGGCGCAAAACAGCGGTGTTATCATTAACAACTCCAGCGTAATGGGGCTGCGCGGCGGACGGCGGCTGAGTCATTACGCGGCGTCAAAATGGGGCTTGACTGGCTTAACGAAATCCTGGGCGATTGAGCTTGCGCCGTGGAATATCCGCGTGGTGAGCATCCACCCCACGGGCGTAAATACGCCGATGAACGACGGTCTTGCGGCGCTCGAGGGCAAGACGCCCATCGAAATCGCAGAGGCTTCCGCAGGGAACCTGCAGCCTGTGCCATGGATCGAATCGGAGGACGTTGCCGAAATGGTGCTTTATCTCGCAAGCGATAAGGCGCGGTTCATTACCGGCGGGCAGTTTGTAATCGACGCGGGGCTGCTGTCCGTGTAAGGCTACGTTACTTTCTCTGAAGAGAAAGTAGCAAAGAGACTTCAATTGAAGTGAATCAACAAGGAGAAATTTGCATGGTTTTTCTCTACTGTATGGCGGTTGCCTGCGTATTGGCAGGTCTTGCAGCAGCAATTTTACGCGTAAAGCACTTGGAAAAAGCCCGGTTTATCGCAAAAATGATAGCGGCAATGCTGTTTTTAGCCATTGCGTTCATCGCAGCCGTGATGCGCGAGCAGGCGATGAACCTCCAGACCTCGCTCATGCTTGGCGCCCTTGTGCTCGGCGCAGTCGGCGATATTGTACTGGGGCTGGATGTTTTTGTTAAAGACAACTACAAGCGCTTTGCGTTTTTGCTTGGCGGAATCCCCTTTTTTTTAGGACACATATTATATGTAATTCTGCTGCTGTCTTACGGGAATATCCAATGGCACCTGGTCGCGGTGCTGCCGATTGTACCGATGTTCTTCTTAATTTTACAGCGGTTTAAGCTGGTGAATCTGGGCAAGCTGATCGTTCCTTTGGGCTTGTACGGACTTGTGCTCGGCGGGATGATGCTCGCCACCTTTAACCTCGCCGCGCAGGGCGGTCAGCTAGGGCATTGGATGTGGTACCCCGGTGTGCTGTTTACGATTTCCGACGCGTCGCTGTTCCTCAACTCGTTCGGCAAAGGAAAGCTGCGCGAGCTGCGCCCCGTGTTCGCTTTCACTGTTATGCTGCCTTACTTCGCCGCGCAGGCGATCTTCGCGTTGACGGTGCTGTGGCTATAAAGCCTCAAGAAGCAAAATTGACGATGCGCAAGCCTCTTTTACGCTCGGAGAATTTTTTAGCACGCCGGAATTTGATGCGCTGGAACAGGAAATCATATAATTAAGCACAAAACCCTTGACAACCTTTTTGTGCTCTGGTATACTATTACAGTTGTACTGCCGGTCAGAGGCAGTGCGCCGGTATCGGGTTTAATTTTTTACCCGTGCCGCATCCTTGCCGTAAAATATATTTACGGCCAAAAGCCGCAGAAAATTTAAGTGCGGCGGACCAGAAGGAGGAACCCCACATGGCAGCTAACAACTATGAGGCGATGATCGTCTTTTCGCTGAAAGGCGGAGAAGAAAGCGTCGCTGCGCTCAAAGAGAAGTTTCAAGCTCTGATTGAGCAAAATGGCACCATGTCCGAGGTCAAAGAATGGGGAAAGCGCATGCTCAAATACCCCATCAACAAAGAGACCGACGGCTACTACATGCTGTATCTGTTTTCGGCTGAGCCGGAATTCCCTGCGGAATTTCTGCGCATTGCCGGCATTACAGACGGCGTGCTGCGCTCCATGATCACCCGCCGGCCGGAGTAAGATTTCGTCTTTTTACAGACTATGTCTTTTACGGCGCCTTGCTTTTTTACATCCCAAAGGAGGAGAACAGCAATGTTAAACACAGCGATTATCATGGGCAGGCTCACCGCAGAACCCGAGCTCAAAAACACCGCAAGCGGCGTTGCTGTCTGCTCGTTCACCTTGGCTGTCGACAGACGCTTTAAGGGTCAGAACGAAGAAAGGCAGACCGATTTTATCCGTTGCGTGGCGTGGCGCCAGTCTGCGGAATTCTTAGCCCGCTTTTTCCACAAAGGCTCTATGGTTGCTGTCACCGGATCCATTCAGGTGCGGCAGTATGAGGATAAAAACGGCAATAAGCGCGAAGCTGTAGAAGTAGTTGCGGACCAAATTAACTTTACCGGCGAAAAAAATCAGGGCAATTCCGGCGGATATCGCGACGACGTGCCTTTGCCGCCTGCCCCGCCCGAACGTCAGTCTTCTCAGCCTGCGCCGTCGTATTCGACCGCAAGCCCCGCTGACTTTGGAGAAATCGCCGGTGACGACGACTTACCATTCTAAACCAAAACAATTAAAGCATTCAAATTTTTAAGGAGGATATCCGTTATGGCATACGAAGCCAGACCCAATCGCGACCGCGATGGCGCCGACGGCGACCGCCGCCCGCAAATGCGTAAACGCCGCCGGAAGGTTTGCTCCTTCTGCGTAGATCATGTAGACTATATTGACTACAAGGATACCATTCGCCTGAATAAATATATCAGCGAACGCGCAAAGATTTTGCCCCGCCGCATGACCGGCACCTGCGCAAAGCACCAGCGCATGCTCACCATCGCCATTAAGCGCGCCCGGCACGTTGCCCTGCTGCCCTATAGCAGCGACTGAATACAGACACAGCCCGCTCGAAAATTCGAGCGGGCTGTTTTAGCTGTATTGCATAGGATAAGTTAAATGATTTTTAAATATCCAAAACCTATTTCAGCTCCACTATTACTTTTAACTATTTTTAGTTGTGAAGCACCGGCGATATCAAGCACAAAATCTTTTGGTAAGTCTTGCGCGATTACTTCTATTGTTTTTACAAGATTACCATCCAGGAAAAATGTAACGGTAGTGTTATCCATGCTGCTATTATCTATGCGTCCTATTTTTCCTGAAATCTTTGTATATTCTTCATTTAAATTAAACAAGGCGTAACCATCATATCTTAATTTAAAGCTGTCAAAATATTGCTCACCGCCCATAGTCAAAAAATTGCTTTCAGAAAACGCATCATAATATCTTGAATCGTATGCAGGTACAAGTTTTAGCATATTTCCATCTTTTTTTGCCGCTTCATCCGCTTTAATTTTAGCCTCAATTGCTGAAATTTCATCTCTTAATGTATTGTTTTGTTTCACCTGCTCGTCTAAAATCGATTGTGCTTCATCGACATCAACGGTGCGCTTCTCGCCATCAATAGTAAGAACAATTTGATTGATATTGCTGTTTGTGTTCACATTGGTGTTAGCAGACTTGTTTTCGTTTTTGTAATGTATCGTTGCGGCACCATATGTACCAATGATGGCAACAATTATAGACACCAACCAACCACCGACGACGATAACTTTCTTTTTCAAAGCGAGTCCTCCAATTCATGATTTTTATTAATAATAGCTTATATTGTAACAAATGTCAATATTTATCAAATAATTATTTTTCTTTTTCCAGAATATAGAAGATTTAATCAAAATCCGAACCTATTTCACACCGAATTACGAAAGGAGCATTCTATGCCGACCCAACTAATTGCCTGGTTGATGAGTACATTTGCGTTCGTTATGCCGCTGATTTTTGGTCAGCCCGCAAAAGCGCCCGACACCCGCACCTCGCCCTATGTAGAAGAAATGCCGCCTGACAAGTACCATGTGTGGCCGACCGACCAGTTTGAGACCGGCGACGCGCCCTGGTGGCTGCCGACATACCTTCTGCGCCCTGCATATACCCTCCGTGGATCAATTTTCAGCGGAACGAAAAATGAAGGGATCGTCGTCCTTTATAAAGGCAAGCTCGTCCACGAATGGTATGGCAAGGGCTGGGACAAAAATGCGCTGCACCCTGTGTACTCTGTAACAAAGTCAGTGGTGCATGCCCTTGTTGGAATCGCCATAGAAGAAGGATATATTAAGAGCGTGCAGGACAAGATCGTCGATTACTTCCCCGGGATTGATATCAAGGTTGCGCCGGAGCTGAAAAAGCAGATCACCATTGAACAGATGCTGACCATGACCTCCGGCATTGCCGGTGACTTTGAAAATCAATTCGCGGATTACAACGCACAGCCCCGAACCAAAGAAGAAAACGAAAAGCTGGATCAACTCTATGAAGAAGATTCACTTAAGTTCTTACTGGAATACTGCTCAATGACTGCCGAACCGGGGGAGCGCTGGAACTATTCCTCTATGAGCACAGGGATTCTGCTGGGCATGATTGCTGCAGCGATTGACCAGCCGCTCGAGGATTTTGTGGACGAGCGGCTTTTTGGTCCGATGGGGATCACACATTACGATTGGGGCTCCTATCCGGATGGCACTTACGCAGGCGGCGGCGGACTTGCCCTGACCCCGCGCGACATGGCGAAGTTCGGGTATCTCTACCTCAATTACGGTCGCTGGGAGGACCGGCAGCTCGTCCCTGCTGACTGGGTGGCGCAGTGCTCGCCGACCTCAAAATCCCCTTATGGCTATGGGCGTCTGTTCTGGAACGTGCCGTTCTCACCGGTAAAAGCCTACGCTGCCAACGGCGCTTACGGGCAATACCTCGACATTGTCCCCGGGCAGGACCTGGTAATTGCGCGAACGGCGACGAGTACGGTTAATATTATCATTTCATTTTAGCCGTTTCAAATACCTGCCGAGCATCAAGTATAGCATAACAACCCGGGCTGAAGAGCCTGGGTTGTTGTTTTTGCTGTTTCTCTTTCAGAAACAAGCTATTGTTTCACAAACACAACGCCCTTGTCGTTGGTGGCGTCTCCGTTGAGCTTAAGCGAGATGGGGTCGCCGAGATATTTCGGCTGCGGGAAAATAACGCAGGTAAAAAGGTCTTTAATGCGCGCTGCGGCTTCGCGGGTGTTGTTCTTCTGCTGCGTTGCATAGGTACGGTAGTCAGCGGCTACGCCGTAGGCGTCCAGACCCAGGCTGCGGGCGATATATACCGCGCGAAACAGGTGATATTTCTGCGTAACAACAATCACCTTTTTTACACCGAAAACATCGCGGGCGCGGTACATGCTCTCATAGGTGGAAAACCCGGCGTGGTCCATAAACACCGCCGAAGAAGGAACGTCGCGGTTGACGGCTTCCTGCTTCATGCAGGTCACCTCGTCATATTCAATTTGTCCGTGGTCGCCGCTCATAATGATTTTAGGCGCGGCTTTGGCGTGGTATAACTCCGCGGCGCGGCGGCAGCGGTCCTCCAGCATGTGGCTCGGCGCTCCGCCCGGCATTACCTTTGCCCCCAGGGCAAGAATACAATCAACGCCCTGCTGCTGCGCCGCCTGCTCCGGCGTCAGGATGTAGGGCGTTGCGGCTCTTACCATATAAAAATTCGCGCCGCCTATCACGATGCCTGCGACGAGCGCCGCGCAAAACAGCAATACAATTCCGCGCACCCTTTTGCGACGCTTTCGCCTTACATTACGCGAAGTCATCACATTGCGCAATGCTCGGTTGGCTTTTTGCATTTTTTCACACCTCTGCTCACCATATAAGCTATTTGCTTCCTCTGCTATTGTGTGTCCCGCGCGCTTAAATATCGTCACATTTTACAAATAAACGTATGTGCATTTCTATTATACACAATATTTTTACAGTTTACAAGCCTGAACGGTTATATTTCTTGTAAAAAAGGAAAAAATATTTAGGAAATGTTGCCTAAAATGAAGGAGATGCATCCATTGCATTACGCTTTTGCAAATTCGCACTCCCTCCGCAGCTACCGTCTGCGTCTCATGCGCGGGCTGCGCCTGCTTCGCCGCGCATACCAAAGCACTCTGCGTAAAAATGAAAAAAGCGCCGCGCAGCTTGCCGTATATCAGGAATGGCTGCGGGACAACTACTATCTTGTGGAGCGCGAAGGACGCGCTGCGCTGCGTGAGCTGCGGCGCGTCAATGCGCGCGCAGACGATTTTTTTCATGTAGCGGCGCTGTGCCGCGCGCAAAGTACGTCGGGCATTGACGGAGACAGGCTTGCTGCCGCGTTGGTTTCGGCGCGCTGTAAATCCTCAGAAATCGCGCTGGCTTCCCTGGCAATGCGTCTGGTATTGACGGAATATGCCGTGGAGTCCGCGCAGGGAAAAGAGCCCTCCGCGCAGCTGAAGCTGATCAGCGCTGCGGTAACCGGTCTGCGCGCGCTGCCGGACCTCGACTTTTCGTCTATGCTGGAGCAGGTCAGTCCGCTTGAGCGCTGCCTGCGCCGCGACCCGGCAGGTGTTTACCCCCGTATGGAGGAAGGGAGCCGCGCGGTTTACCGCTATCTGCTGGAAAAACGCGCAAAAGCAAAACGGCACAGCGAGGAAGCGGAAGCGCAATATTTAATAGACCGCGCAACAGGGGCTTCCGGCGCGGCGCGTCACGTGGGAACCGCATTGCTTGAACAGGCAAAGCACCCGCGCAGAGGCAGGGCGCTGCTGGTCTGTGAAACAGTACTGCCCGTCGTCGTGTCGGCAGTGCTTGCGTTTGCGCTGCGGTCATGGCTTCTGTTTCCCCTGCTGTGTCTGCCAATGACGGCAATCCTGCGCGTGCTGCTGGAGGCTGTGTTTTTACGCGGGGTTGCGCCGATTCCCCTGCCGCGTATGGAGCTGGGCGGCGTGGTGCCGGAAGAAGGGCGGACTTTAATTACAGTCGCCGCTCTGCTGCCCAGCGCCGCGCAGGCAGAATCGCTCGGCAGGCGGATGGAAGAACTATATAGCTCAAACGGCGGTATAAACGTTGATGTCTGTATGCTGGCAGACTTAAAAGTCGCAGACGCCGCGCAGCTGCCGTGTGACGAAGCAGACCTGGCTGCCGCGCGGCAGGAGGTTGAACGGCTCAATGAAAAATACGGCGGCGGCTTTTTGCTGGCAGTCCGGCACAGAAGCTATTCGCCGACTATGGGAAATTATGCGGGTCGGGAGCGGAAGCGCGGCGCGATTTGCAGCCTGGTTCGGGCAATTCATGACGGGGAAGCCGACGATTTCCGTCTGCTGTGCGGGGATACAAAAAGGCTGCGCAGCTTCAAGTATCTGCTGGCGCTGGACGCGGATACACAGCTCCCGTTTGACGCAGTGCAAGAAATGGTCGCCGCTGCGCTGCACCCCGCGAATCAGCCGCTGTTTGATCTTGCGCTGGGGCGGGTGACGCAGGGCTATGGCATATTGGCGCCGCACGTGGAGCTCGACTTAGACAGCGCGCGCGCAAGCTCCTTTTCGCACGCCATGGCAGGTGAGGGCGGCAACAGCCCCTACTCGAACCAGGTGAGTGAACGATATCAGGATTTATTCGGCTGCGGAATTTTCGCGGGCAAGGGCTTGATTCATATTGCGTCCTTTGCGGCGCTGGAAAAAGCCAATCCCTTCCCCGAGGAACAGGTGCTCAGCCATGATATCCTTGAAGGCGGGTACCTGCGCGCGGGCTTTTTGGCAGACGTACACGTCGCCGACGGCTTCCCCGCGCGTCAGGGCAGCTATTTTACGCGGCAAGAGCGTTGGGTGCGCGGGGATTGGCAAAACATCGGCTTTATGCGTAAAAAACAAGGTCTGCCGGCGCTCAGCCGCTATCAGCTGTTCGACAATCTGCGGCGTTCTCTGATTGCGCCCGCGTGTCTGTTCGCAATTTTAGTCTCGCTCCTGCTGCCGCTGCCCGCGGCGGGGGCGCTTGCGGCGGCAGGCGTTCTTGGCGCCTGCGCAGGCGCTCTGTTTTCGGCGCTGCGCTGCCTTTGTTCTGGCGGCTTGTCGATGCTTTCCAGGGACTATTACGCAGGCGGGCTGCCTGCGGCGCTGGGGGATTTCACCCGCGGGGCATTGCAATTGGTAACCTTGGCGCAGGAGGCATGGACAAACACCAGCGCAGCGGCGCGGGGGCTTTGGCGGGGACTTGTTACAAGAAAAAAACGGCTTGAATGGACAACCGCCGCGCAGGGCGAAGCCGCAAAAAGCCGATGGAAGCCCATACTTGCGCTTTGGCCGAGCCTCGTTGCCGCAGCGCTGCTGCTGCTGTTCGGGCGCGAAGGACAAAAGCTGATCGGAATTATACTGCTGGCAGACCTGTTGTTTGCGCCGTTGAGCGAGAAAAAGATACTGAATGACAAGCCAAAGCTCAGCGAGGAGGACCGCGGCCGCATCGAAAATTATTGCAAGGCGATGTGGAATTACTTCGAGACCTACTGCACGGCGGACCAAAACTACCTGCCGCCCGACAATGTGCAGGAAGCGCCTGTTTTCCGCACGGCGGCTCGAACCTCGCCTACAAACATTGGGTTGTATCTGCTGTGCATCCTTGCGGCGCGCGACTTAAATCTGATTGACAGCGCCGGCTTGTCCCTGCGGCTGGGGCGGACCCTTGATTCGATCGAACAGCTTGAGCGCTGGTGCGGAAATCTGCTGAACTGGTACGATACACGCACGCTCTGTCCGCTTGAGCCCCGTTATGTTTCCACTGTAGACAGCGGAAACTTCCTTGTGTCTATACGCACGCTGCGAAAAGGGCTGGAGGAATACCTTCACGAAGAACCCGCGCTGGCGGACCGCATCGCGCGGCTCTATATTTTAGAAGCCGACTGCGATCTGCGTCCGCTGTACCATCCGAGAAGGAAGCTGTTTCATATCGGCCTCGATTTATCCACAGGAAGGGTTTCGCCCTCATATTATGACCTGCTGATGAGCGAGGCGCGTATGACAAGCTACTATGCGATTGCGGCGCGAATCGTACCCAAAAAGCATTGGGGCGCGTTGGGTCGCACCCTTGCGCAGCAAGGCAGGTTTACCGGACCTGTCTCCTGGACGGGCACCATGTTTGAATATTTTATGCCCTATTTATTTTTGCCTGCGCCGCGCGGGACGCTGGGGTATGAGGCGCTGCGGTTTTGCCTCAGCTGTCAAAAACAAAACGCACAGGGATTAATGCCCTGGGGCGCGAGCGAAAGCGGATTCTATGCGTTTGACCCAAGCTTGAATTATCAGTATAAGGCGCACGGCGTACAAAAGCTGGGGCTGCGGCGCGGTCTGGACAACGAGCAGGTCTATGCGCCCTATGCAAGCTTTTTGGCGATGCAGCTTGCGCCGAAAAGCGCGCTGCAAAATCTGAAACGCTTTGAAGAAATGGAGCTGCTGGGCGGCTGCGGTTTGTATGAGGCGGCGGACGCGACACCCGCGCGTACGAACGGACAGGATTATGCCGTTGTACGCAGCTATATGGCGCATCATGTAGGAATGAGCCTGCTAGCCGCGCTGAATACCCTGCAAGACGGCATTTTGCGGCGCAGGTTCTTTGCGGACGAAGAAATGGCCGCGGCGAGGGGGCTGCTCTATGAGCGTATCCCGGACCGCGCGGCAGTATTTCGCGACGTTGAGCTGCGGGATATGCCCAGACCGCGGGAAAGGGTTTCCTCTTCAAAGCAGGTGTTTTATAAATTCCGACCCGCAGCGCCGCAGGTCCATCTGCTTAGCAACGGGGAATGGAGCTGCGCCGTAACGGACTGCGGGGCAAGCGTTTCGTTTTATCGCGGCGTAAGCATCTTCAGGCAAAGCCCTGATTTATTGCGTAAGCCCGGCGGCGTGCTGGCTCTGCTGCGGGAGCAGGGATTACCGCCCGTTTCGATTACGCCCGCGCCATACTACAACGCCGTAAAAAGCAGGGTTGAGTTTCACGCAAGCGAAGTGCTGCATTACGCCGAAGGAAAATCCGTTGCGGTGCAGCTGCGCACGCGCGTACACCCGCGCATGCCTGCGGAAATACGTGTATTCAGCCTGAAAAACACAGAAAAAAAGAGCGTAAGCGGTTCGCTTTGGGTCTACTTTGAGCCAGGTCTTGCCGTCATACGTGAAGCAGCGGAGCATCCCGCGTTTTCGCAGCTGTTTGTAACCGACGCATATGACAGCGGGCAGGCGCTTGCCACTTTTATAAGGCGGCGCGGCGGAGAGACGATTTGTCTGGCGGCGGGCTGGAGCAAGGGTACGCAGGCCGTCTGTGAGCGGTCGCGCGAAAAAGCCCTGCGGCGCGGTGTTGCCTTCGGGCATACCGAATTAACGAAATTACCGCGCAGCGCAAGCGGCGCGGGGGACTGCTGCGCTGCGTATGAAATAGCCTATCAGCTGGCAGCAGGCGAAACAAAGGAATGGACGCTCTACCTTTGCGCTGGTGTGTCGCAGGACGAGGCGGCGGCGCGCCTGCTGCATTTGCGGCACGAAACAACGCCCATTAAGCGCTGGGCAGCCTGCCCCTTCCGCGAGGGCGAATTGCCTGCGGTGCTGGCGCAACAGGTTCTGCCGAAGCTGCTCTACTACGCCCCAAACTCGTTGGCGCAGACCCAGGCGCGGGATAAGCTTAAGGCGGCGCGCCAGGCGCTTTGGCCGCTGGGAATATCGGGCGAGGAGCCCTTCATTTATGTACCCATAACCAGCGCGGAGGACGTACCCGCGGCACTGCCGTGGCTCAGCCTGTTTCGTCGGCTCCGGGCGGCGGGTATCCCCTGCGAATTGGCGCTGGGTTACCATGAGGGCGGAGATTACGACAGCCCGGTATCCGCAGCACTGCGCGAGGCTGTGCGGCGGGAACGCTGTACCCATCTGGAAAATCAGCGCGGCGGCGTACGGCTGATCAACCTGCGGCGCGCAGATCATACTGCGGTCGAAGCATTAGAGGCGTATGCGTCGCACGTTGCGGGACGCGATGAAGAAACAGACAGCCAGGAAGCAAACGACAGATTGTTAGAACTGCTCACAGCGCAAAGCGGCGCAGACGACCCGAGCATAACAGGAATCGTTGCGGGACAAGGGCGGTTTTTACCCGGGAAATTTATCATTGATAAAAAACCGCTGCCGCCCGTTGTCCCATGGAGCCTGCCGCTTTGCAACCCTGCATTCGGCACACTTGTAAGCGACAGCGCGCTGGGCTTTACCTGGGCAGTGAATGCGCGGGAAAACAAGCTCAGCCCTTGGGCAAGCGATCCCTGTAGGGACAACCGGGGCGAATTGCTGATACTCAAGTTCGGCTGCCAGACCTTTGATCTGCTTGCAGGGGCGCGATGCGAATTCACGCCGCAATACGCAAAATGGTTTGGTGAGGTGCATGGGATTATATATACCGTCACCTGCACTGTGCCTGCGAAGGGGCTATGCAAGCGGGTAGAGGTCGTGCTGCATAATCAGACCGACCGCACGCTCACGCCCGCGCTGGCTTACTACCTGGAGCCGGTATTGGGCGTAAGCCGCGAACCGCATCTGACCATGCAGGGCGAATTGTTGCCCGACGGTATTTTACTGCACAACCCTGCCGCGTCGGTATCGGGGTACTCTGCGCTGCTTTTAACCGGCGGCGCGGACTTTAAATGCGCCGCGCGCGCAGAATTTTTGAGCGGACACTGGAACAACGGGCGGGGCTATCCGCAGTCCGACCCCTGTGCGGCGGTGGGGCGCCGATTACAATTGCCTCCAAACGGAGAAGCCGTTGCGGCGTTTGCGCTGACTTGGGGGGCGCAGCGCAACGCGGCACTCTGTGCGCACCTGGTTGCCGAAACGCAAGCTGCGCCCATTATTGCCGGAGGCTTTACCTTGCCCGATGCGGCGCTGAACGAGATGATGAATACCTGGCTGCCGCATCAGGTGACCGCGGGACGGCTTTGGGGACGCACGGGGCATGCGCAGTGCGGCGGGGCGTGGGGCTTCCGCGACCAGCTGCAAGATGTGCTGGCGATGATCGAATTGCGCCCGGAGCTTGCGCGGCAGCAGATCGCAAGGTGCGCCGCGGCACAGTTCAGCGAAGGGGATGCGCTGCACTGGTGGCACAGGCTTCCCGGGCATGAAGGCGTGCGCGGTGTGCGGACACGCTACGCAGACGACTACCTCTGGCTGCCGTTCGTCTGTGCGGAATATGTGCTGCGCAGCGGAGACAGCGCTTTTCTGGATACGAAAATTGCCTTCCGCGAGGGAGCGGTGCTCGCAGAGGACGAAAGCGAACGCTATGCCGTGTATTACCTCGGGCGGGAAAAACAAAGCTTGTTCATACACTGTGTCCGGGCAGTCGACCGGGCGCTGGGGCTGATGGGCGCGCGCGGTCTGCCGCTTATGCAGGGCGGGGACTGGAACGACGGCATGAACCGCGTGGGCGCAGGCGGCAAGGGCGAAAGCGTATGGCTGGCTATGTTTTTTGCGATGGTTCTGGACCGGATGGAAAAGCTTTGCCTGCTAAAAAACAAACAAAGTCTCGCGGAGCATTATGCGCGGCAGGCACAGTCGCTGCGAACGAATATCGACCGGCATTGCTGGGCGGGCGACAGGTATTTACGGGCTTTCTGGGACGACGGGCAGGCGCTGGGCGGCAACGGCGCGTGCGGAATTGACCTTTTACCGCAATGCTTTGCCTCGCTTTGCGGGTTACCCGATAAAAAGCGTGTAAATACGGCGCTGGATACAGCCCTGGCGCAATTGATGGATCAAGAGCACGGTCTTATACGCCTGCTGAAGGAGCCCTTTTTGCACGACGGAAGGCGCGCCGGGTATATCAATGATTATCCGCCCGGCGTGCGCGAAAACGGCGGGCAGTACACCCACGCCGCTGTCTGGCTGTATCTTGCGCTGCGCAATGAAGGCCGCGCGGACAACGCGCAGCAGGTACTGGATATTATCAACCCCGCAAGCTTTTGTCAGTTGCCCGCGCGCATGGCAGTCTACCGCGCCGAGCCCTATTTTCTGGCGGGCGACGTCAGCGGCGCCAACGGCTGCGAGGGCCGCGCCGGTTGGACGCTGTATACAGGCAGCGCAGCCTGGCTGCTGGGAGGCATAACAAACGCATCGCAAACGGACGACAACCAATAATAAAGCAGGGGCGCGTTTTTGCGCCCCTGCTCCGCGTATATTTTATTGCATTCTATTAATAAGTACCCTCAAGGCGCTTCATCAGACTGAGATAGATTTCCATAATCTCCTCCTCGCTGTGCCGCAAAATATCGCCGCCGCACCAATATGCATGGTCAACGCCGTCAACGGTGGGCATAACATTCCAGATCCCCGGCTCAACCTTCGTTTTTTCAGGAATAAAATCCTGATGCGGCTGCCCTTCGGGATAAATGGCGGAGGGGCGCGGGATTAAGCCGTCGTTTTCCAGCCAATCGGGTCCCGGCGAAGGGATGTTGCCGTTCGCCTGCCCTATCTGTGAGGAAAAGAAATACAGAACCGGGTCTGATAATTCGCGCAGCCGAGGGAAATGCTTATTGTTTGGCGTAGGCTGCGTCACTACGGAGGAATAGCTAAAATAATAGACGGACGGGAAGATGCGGTCAATCTCGTTAAACGCTGCCGCGCCCTCAATCGAGCAATCATAAAACGAATGGTCAAGGCTGGTGATAAAATTATGCGCTTTTTCGCGGTCAACCTTGATCCCGTCGCTGCCGGGCGTTATGCCTATGCCAAAATGATCCAGCTGCAGATCATATACGCCATTGATAACACGGTTGCCTGCCATCACATTCATAATGACGCCTATGGCTTTATAGTCGTCGGATTCCTCTTTGTTCGGTACGCAGCCCAGCGCGGTGGTACCCTGGTGCGGCGCGCCTAAGCTGACAATCGCGTGTACGCGGTCTATTTTTCCGCCGTTAAATAATGGGGAGCGATCCGATTTTGGGGTTGCTGCGCGTTCCTGCGCCGAACCGTCCGCCAGCAGCAGCGCAAACATACGCGCCGTATTTCCGCCGAAGCTGTGTCCAATCAGGTTCACCGGCCGCTTTGCGCCCCAGCCCTCAAACAGCGGTTTATCGTATGTTCTGCCATATCGGTCGTGCCCGCAGCGTTTGCTGTGGGCTTCGCCGTAGTCCACGCGCGTTCCTGTCAGCATCGCATACATCTCGCACGCGCGGTCCCATGCGCTTGAAGCCGGTCCGACATTAACCTGATAGCTCTCGTATCCCGTTTTTTCTAATTCTTCGCCGATGTCCACGCCCGTCAGCACCCCAAAGTAAGGCACCAGGCGGCTCACCGCCACGTCTTCGCCGAACCCGAACATACCGGGAATCAACAGGTTTACGGCCTTTGTCGGCGCGTCAATGTGTTTTTTCGGCAGGGTGTCTCCGTTTGCGATCAGGATAACCTGCGCAAGCGCTACAATGGGAATCATAATTTTCGCCAGCAGTTTCATAAAAATTTGCCCTCCAAAACAAATAATTAAAACGAATATATTAAAAGTATAACATACCCCTGTCCAAAAATCCATATAAAGCAAGCAATTAAATATAATTTTTTTCTGTAAAAGCTTCCCATTTGGGTCGTAATCGTGTAAAATAAAGGGGATAAGTACTTTGTCAAACAGGAGGCTCCCCTATGCTTTATCCCGAAAATGAAAAGCCGGCTCTTTCCCCTGCTGTCTTTCGGAATCCCGGCTCTGAATACCGCGGCGCGCCCTTTTGGGCATGGAACTGCGCCCTGCGGCAGGATATCCTGAACCGCGAAATCGACTGCATGAAGGAGATGGGCTTCGGCGGCTTTCATATGCATGTGCGAGTAGGACTTGCAACAGAATACCTCGGCGACGAATTCATGTCCTGCATCAAGAGCTGTGCGGATAAAGCAAAGCAGGAACAAATGCTGGCGTGGCTCTACGACGAGGATAAATGGCCTTCGGGGTTTGCGGGCGGTCTGGTGACGCAATACCCCCGGTTCCGCGCGCGCAGGCTTGTCTTCAGTAAAACAAACCGCGCGGCAGACAGCGAAAGCGATGCTTTTCCGGTGCCGTGGCGCGGATGGAAACGCAACGGCTCCCTTCTTGCGCGTTACGCAATCTTTTTGGATCAAAACGGTTACTTAAAAGAATACAAGCGGCTTGCCGAAAACGAACAGGCGGATCCCGATGCAGAAATTCGCTATGCCTATATTGATATGGAAGCACCGACCGACTGGCACAATAAACAGACCTATGTCGATACCCTTAACCCGGAGGCTGTACAGGAATTCATTAAGGTGACGCACGAGCGCTATTACCGTGCGCTGGGGCGTGAGTTCGGTAAATCCGTCCCCGCTATTTTTACCGACGAGCCACAGACCTCCTGCCGCGGCACCCTCGGTTCCCCGTACGGGGACGAAGCCGAGCTTCCGTGGACTGACGACCTTTCAGCTACATATAAAGCGATATACAGCGAAGACATACTTGATTTTGTCCCCGAGCTTTTTCTTGAGCCAGCTGATGAAAAAATATCAACCGCCCGCTATCAATATCACGACCATGTGTCCGAACGCTTCGCCGCCGCCTATGCCGATACCATAGGCAGCTGGTGTGAATCACACGGGCTGATGTCCACCGGTCATATGATGGCGGAAGAAAGCCTTCGTTCGCAGACCATGTGTGTGGGCGACTGTATGCGTTCGTACCGCTCGTTCCAGCTGCCCGGCATTGATATGCTGGCAGAGCAGCGGGAGCTGACCACCGCGAAGCAATGCCAGAGCGCGGCGCATCAATACGCCCGCCCCGGTATGCTCAGCGAGCTCTACGGCGTATCCAACTGGAATTACCGCTTTCACCAGCATAAATTGCAGGGCGACTGGCAGGCGGCGCTCGGCGTCAGCGTACGCGTGCCGCACCTCTATTGGGTATCAATGCAGGGCGAAGCAAAACGCGATTTCCCTGCGAGCATCGGTCACCAGAGTCCCTGGTATCAGCAATATAAGTTCATCGAAAACCACTTTGCCCGCGTGAGCAGCGCCATGACACGCGGCACGCCTCTGGTAAAAATCGGCGTGATCCACCCCATCGAGAGCTACTGGCTGCATTACGGTCCCGAATCGCAGACCCGCGCCCTGCGTGACGAGCTGGACGCCCGGTTTCATCAGCTAACCGAGTGGCTGCTTTACGACCAGCTCGACTTCGATTTTATCTGCGAATCGCTTCTTCCCTCGCAGCATGACCCCGCAGGCGAGGGCTTTACCGTTGGCTCAATGCGCTATGACGTTATTGTTGTCCCGCAGCTTGAGACCCTGCGCAAGACGACTTATAGCGCCCTGCATACCTTTGAGCAAAAGGGCGGAACGGTGCTCTGGCTGGGACAAATGCCCCGCTATATCGGCGCGAAGCCCGCAATCCTTGAAAATAAAAACAATGTACTCCCCTGGAGCAAATATAGTTTGCTCCGGGCGCTTGAGTCCTATCGTCTGCACCGCGTTGAAGAAAACAACGCCCCCGCTGAAAACCTCGTCTCACAATGGCGCTGCGACGGCACGGGCCGCTGGCTGTTCCTCTGCCATGTGCAGGACAGCGACCGCTACTATACCACCACAGCGCGCGAACTGCAGCTGACGATCAAAGGGCAGTGGCGCGTGCAGAAATATGATACCCTCACGGGCGATATCGCTGCCCAGCCCGTCAAATACACCGGCGGCGACACCCTTCTCGGCTGGTCCGCTTTTCCGCAGGACAGTCTGCTGCTTCGCCTTGAGCCGGGTACGCAACAGTGTACGCATATCGCCGCGCCGCAGTGGGTTCAAGCCGCTGCGCTCCCGCCCGTTAACCCCGTTACCCTCACCGA
>JAVBSB010000055.1:0-17558 GCA_031547365.1 Oscillospiraceae bacterium
AAGGGCTATGATCTGACCGATATTCAAAGCCAGGCGTTAATGGAAGAGCTGCGCCAAATCGACGCAGAAACCCTCACGCCCATTGAGGCGCTGACGAGACTGTATGAAATTGTGAAGCGGGCAAAAGAAATATGAACATAGCGGAACATCACCGTATCATTCTTCTTGGGAATAATGGCAGCGGAAAAAGCTTTTTTGCAAGGGAATTGGCCGCGATCACTGACCTGCCGCTGACGCATCTGGACCGCGAGTTTTGGCTTCCGAATTGGGAAATGCCGACAGAAGAAGAATGGATGGAGAAGAACAGGAAATTCATAGCGGAAAAAGAGTGGATTCTTGACGGTATGTGCAGTTACGGCACGATGGAGCTGCGGTTTGCGGCGGCGGATTTGGTGCTGTTTCTTGATTTTAATCGTATTGCATGTCTTGCAGGGGTGATCAAGAGAACTGGTAAGCTACGTCCTGATTTCCCAGAATACCTGACAAAAGAAAAGTCTGCCATTGATTTTTTACGATTTTGCCTCGGGGTGTTGCGTTTTCCCAGGAACAGAAAAAAGAGAATCCTGCGTTTGCACGAAACCTATCCAGACATACCGTTTCTTATAATCAAAAGCAGAAGGAACATGAGAAAATTGTTGAACCAATGGAGAAATGAATTCGCATGACAACAATCCAAGTCCTCCCCAAGCACGTTGCCGACCTGATTGCCGCAGGCGAAGTGGTGGAACGCCCTGCCTCGGTGGTGAAGGAGCTGTGCGAAAACGCCCTGGACGCCGGGGCGACAGCTGTTACGGTCGAAATCCGTAACGGCGGGGTGCAGTATATCCGCGTGACGGACAACGGCAGCGGCATTGCCCGTGCGGACGTGCGCAACGCCTTTTTGCCCCACGCAACTAGTAAAATCGCCAAGGCGGAGGATCTTGACAGGATTATGACCTTGGGCTTTCGCGGCGAGGCGCTGGCAAGCATTGCCGCCGTGGCAAGGGTGCAGCTGCTGACAAAAACGGCTGCGGACGAGACCGGCGTGTGCTACGAAATCGAGGGCGGCGAGGAGCTTTCGCTGGAGGACGCGGGCTGCCCCGTGGGTACGACCTTTATCGTGCGGCAGCTGTTTTATCACACGCCTGCGCGTATGAAATTCCTCAAAAAAGATGTGACGGAGGGTAACTTTGTCGGCGCGGCGCTGGAACGCCTGGCCTTGAGCCGACCCGACGTGGCGCTTACATTTATTCGTGAGGGTAAAAAGATTTTTCAAACCCCCGGCGACGGAAATCCAGCCGGAGCGGTGCGCACCGTGCTGGGTAAAGCATTTTACGAGCAGCTTTTGGGCGTGAAAAACAGCAACAACGGCGTAGAGGTCAGCGGCTTTGTCTGTGAACCTTCCGCCGCGCGGCCGAACCGCAACATGCAATATTTTATTCTTAACGGGCGGTATATTAAATGCCCGACGGCTTCCGCCGCGCTGGGCGAAGCCTATAAGCACAGCATTATGACGGGCAAATTTCCTGCCTGTGTATTATATATAACGTTGCTGCCGGCGTTGGTGGACGTAAACGTGCACCCCGCCAAAACAGAGGTGCGCTTCGCGGACGACAGACCCGTTTTTTCCGCAGTTTATCAGAGTGCTTTGCAGGCAATATCAGGCAGCAAAAATCAGGGTGTAAACAAAAGTAATCTGGAAATTCCGCAAAGACGAGAGGATTTTTGGCAGAGAACTGACTTGCGCTGCGCACAGATGTATATCAACAGCGAAGCGGCATCGGAACCTATGGCGGCGCCTGCGCCTGCTTTGAACGACCCTGCGGTCAATGAAAACATTTTTTTAGACGCCGAAATACCGGTATTGATCAAGCCGCAGGCGGTAGCGCAGCAGAGTTATATTAGATCTGCGCCTCAAGAATTTACGCCGCCCGAGCCTGCCCCGCAGGTAAATTGCAGAGTGGTTGGGGAGCTGTTCCGCACCTATTTTTTGGCGGAACAGGGCGAGGAGCTGCTGCTGATTGACAAGCATGCGGCGCACGAGCGTATCATCTATGAACGGCTAAAAGCGCAGCAGGGCGCGGTGCAGCGTCAGGTTTTAATGGAGCCGCTGCCTCTGCGGCTTAGCCGCGAAGAAGCGGCGGCGCTGCTGGAGCATACGCTCTTACTTGAGCAGGCGGGCTTTATCATAGAAGAATTCGGAACGGATACCGTTGTGCTGCGCGAGTGTCCGCTGCTGCTGGTCGGAACGGATTTAAATGCGCAGGTGGCTGAAATCGCAGGCTATCTGCTGACAAACAAGGGCGACCTCACCACCGAAGCGCAGGACTGGATTTATCATTCAGCCGCATGCCGCGCGGCGGTGAAGGCGGGCGACCAAACCACCCCGCAGGAGCGCGAGCGCTTCGTGGAGCAGTTGTTTGCCACGCCGGAGATTCGCCATTGCCCGCATGGTCGACCGGTCATGGTGCAACTCACGAAAAAGGAGCTGGAAAAACGCTTTGGGAGATAAGATTCCCCTGATTGTAGTTGCAGGACCGACTGCAAGCGGAAAAACGGCGCTTGCGGTAAAGCTGGCGCTTGCCTTTCAGGGCGAGGTGATTTCCGCTGATTCCATGCAGGTCTATGAGGGTATGGAGATTGCGACTGCCAAACCGACGCAGGAGGAAATGCGCGGTGTACCGCATCACTTAATTGGCGTTGTGCCGCAGGGCGAAAGCTTTTCGCTGGCAAGGTATACAGCGATGGCGCATGCGGCGGCGGCGGACATTCACACGCGGGGCAGGCTGCCGATCCTTTGCGGCGGAACCGGGCTGTATATGCAAGCCGTGACGGAAAATCTGACGCTGACACAGGGGGCGTTTTCGCGCGGCGCAGAAGGCTCGTGGGAGGAATTACACAACATTGACCCGACAGCTGCCCTGAAAATCCATCCGAACGACACAAAGCGCATCGCCCGCGCGCTGGATTTATTCCGAACGACAGGCATCACGCTCACACAGCAAAACGCGCAGTCGCGCATGAATCCTACGCCCTACAATGGTTTGATGCTTTTCCTCAATGCGCAGCTGCGGCAGAATTTATATGACAGGATTGACCGCAGAGTAGATCAGATGGTATCGCAAGGGTTGATTGATGAAGCGGCTGCATGGCGGCAGAATAAGACCGATACTGCGGCACAGACCATAGGCTACAAAGAATTAGAGCCGTATTTTACGGGACAGTGTTCGCTGGAAGCTGCATTGGAGCATCTTAAGCGCGAAACGCGCCGCTATGCAAAGCGGCAGTTGAGCTGGTTTCGCCGCCGGGCAAAGGAATGGAACGAACGCAACCCCGGCAGCTGCATTGAGCTGATGATTGAAAATGAATATATGACCAAACAGGCGCTCACCGCTGTAAACAACCACATTCGTTGAGATAAGGAGGACGGTATGCCTAAAAAAACGTATCAATCCCCGATTACGCCGGAAGAAGAAGCCTTGCCGTTGGCGGTGCTGCAAACGCACTGGAAAAAGATATTTTTTATAGCCGCCGCTGTGGTGCTGCTTATCTGGATGGTCGCAGTGTTTGGCGACAGCCTGATCGGTCGCAGCAAGCACTGGGTCACCGAGCAGGCGAAGTATGTTGAAAAACCGGTGGTGCTGCATGCGGACGTCATCTTTATACGCGAGGAAAGCCTTTTGCCCGGCAACACAAGCGGCGTGCTTGTGATGCAGGTCGAAAGCGGTATGCGGGTAGGCGCGAATCAGCCCTACGCTTTGGTCTGTCAAAATCAAAGCGACGCGGAGCTGCTTGCGCAGCAACGGGTTTTAGAGCAGCGCCTGCGCTGGCTGCAGGACGCGGAAGAGGCAAAGACCTACCATGCGCTCAACGCGGACGAGCTTGGGCTTGAGGTTGCAGAGTGTTTCGGTGAATTTTTAAAGGCTCTGGACAGCGGAAAATGTGCTGATTTGCCCGAGCGGCAAGAAGTCTTTTTGCACCGCGCAACGACGCTGGAAGCCGCGCTGGGTCGTCCGGTTGCGTTTGCGGGCGAAATCGCTGACACAAAAAAGGAACTCAACAGCCTGCGCGCGCAGGTTGACCCCGCAAAGCTTACGCAGCTCGAAGCGGCGGGCAGCGGCGACTATTATCCTGCGGTGGACGGTCTGGAGCAAGCGCTTACCCCGCAGGCGCTGCAAAATATCAACACAGTCGAAGCGTTGGACAAGCTGCGGGCAACGCCTGCGAAAGCTGTAACCAACACGACGGGAAAGCTTGTGACCGGTCTGCGCTGGTACATGGCGGCAGAATTAAAAGCCGGAAAAGCGCAGCAAATGCAGGAGGGTCAAACCTACAAGGTGATGTTTCCGCAGGAAAGCGCGCGCACCTTTAATATGCGCGCGGAAAAAATACGACGTTCAGGCGATGATGCCGTGGTAGTCCTTTCATGCAACGAAAAGGACGAAACAATGCAATGCCTGCGCAGCGCGAAAGCTGAAATTATTTTGGATGAAGTAGAGGGTCTGGAAATACCGGCTGCGGCGCTGCGATTTTTAGAAAAGGGAACAGGGCAGCAGAAGCGTCCTTATACCGCCGTTTATATTGTGCGCGCGGCGCAGCTGCTGCAGCGAGAGGTGGAGGTGCTCTATCAGGACAGCGAAATCGCAGTGGTTGCCTGGGGGCGGAAAAACGAAGCAATGGCGGCCGAGGGCGACCGCATCACAATTACAGGCAAATTGCAGTCCGTAACGCAGCCGAGCGATAATAAACTGCTGCTCATCGGGAGTAATTTGCTGCTCACCGGAGAAAATTTGAATGTAAAACCAGTACTGCCGAATGGACCGACTACAGCTGTGGTTGCGAAGCGCAAGCTGTTCCCCGAAACCATATTAACGGGCAAAAATTTGTTTTTTGAACAGAGCGGCGAATCGCTCATTATCACGGGAGAGGACATCGCCTACCGCGAACAGAGAGGCAGCGGTCTGAAAATTCATGATACCGTGCTGGTCGGAGGGAAGGTTGAGGATGTTAGCTGATCAATATAAACGGGTGCTGGAGCGCGTACGCAGCGCAGAGCTGCGCGCGGGCAGAAAAGAGGGCGAGGTGCGGCTGATGGCCGTGACGAAGACGGTCGATGAGCCGGTCATGCTTGAAGCGATGCATGCAGGCGCCCGGCTTTTTGGCGAAAACAGGGTGCAGGAGCTTGTGCGCAAGCGGACATCGCTTCCTCTGGAAAATTGCGAGCTGCATTTAATCGGACACCTGCAAAGCAACAAGGTTGCAAAGGCGGTTCAGTGCGCTGATATGATTCAGTCCGTTGATTCGTTACGGCTTGCACGGGAGATTTCCGACGCCTGCATCAAGCAGAACAAGACTTTACCCATTCTTTTGGAGGTCAATATAGGTCATGATCCGGCAAAATATGGATTTTTACCTGAGGAAATGGATGCTATTATAGCGGAGATATCGACATTTTCTGGCATAAAAACCCATGGATTGATGACAGTTCCACCATATTTTGCGGATGGAGAACAATTAAGAAACTTTTTTTCGGATATGCGGCAACTCTTTATTGACATTCAGACGAAAAAAATGGATAATATAACTATGGATGCTTTTGACACCCTTTCCATGGGTATGTCCGGGGACTTTGAAATTGCGATAGAGGAAGGTTCCACGTTGGTTCGAGTGGGTTCCGCTATTTTCGGCGAACGTGATTACCGCTAAATAGTAGCGTATGATTTTGTTCTGAAAGGGTTTGCAGGAACCGTAAGGTGGCCAAGCAGTCCGGCACTGGACTGAACCCGACAAATGAAAGGTGGTTACACAATGGGAGCAAACGGCGCAAAAAAAGGTTGGCTGGATCGCATGTTCCGCGGGGAGGCTGTAACAGACGAAGCCTACGGCGCAAAGGAAACGGAAACAAAGGACAAGGATATGTTCAATGAAGCAATATATAGCACAAGGACCGAAACGCAAAGCCCCGCGCGTAAAGACAATGTGGTCGAATTCCCGAAGGCGCAGACCAGACCGACAGTTACAGCGCCGGGCAGTGTGACCGGCTCCTATCGGCGCGACAGTATGCCAACGCGCGAAATTGGGAGTTCGGGCGGGGGTTCGGGCGGTGGATTCGATCATTTGTCCGACAGCGGCGACGCATATGTAGTGTTTAAACGGTTAAAGGATTTTACCGCCGCAACGCAGGTGGCCGACCGCATGACCGAGCAAAAAATCGTGATCCTGAACCTCGAAAGCTGCGACGACGAAACAGCGCGCCGCGTACTTGATTTTATTGGCGGCGTAGCGTATGCGTGTTCAAGCATGGTCAAACGCATCGCAGGGCGCGTGTTTATGATCACCCCAAAAGGCGTAAGCTCCGACGGCGAGTTCTTTGACGAGGTCAAGAACGGCAACGTCGGCATCAAATACGATGACTAATCAATATTTTATAGAGAGCAGGTGTTGTGAATGCTGACGCCAGAACAAGTGAAGAAGCACATTTTCCGCAGCGCAGGCAAAGGACTGTATAGAAGCGACGAAGTGGACGAGTACTTTGAAGAAGTTCAAGAAGCATTCAAAAAATCATATGACAGCGCGGCGTCGCTGAAAAAGAGCAACGATGAGCTGTATCAGCGGGTGGAGGCGTTAGCAAACGCGCTCAACCAGCTGCGCGCAGAGCGTGACCTGATTCAGAAGACGATGATCCTGGCGCAAAAAGCAGCGGAAGATACGAAAACGCAGGCGCAGGAGGATAGTACGCGGTTATTGCGCGAAACACAGATTGATGTGGAAAAGCAGCGTAAAACGGCGAAGGATGAGGCAGCTTTGCTAACCGTAGGCGCGCAGCGCGAAGCGGACAAGCTACTGCTTGAAGCGCAAGCCCATGCGGAAAACATTATTGCGCAAAGCAAAGCCAAAGCGGAAAGCGTATTTGAAGAAGCGCGCACAAAGGCGCAGCAGGAGCTGACGCGTATTTCCGGCGAGACGCAGCGCGCGCAGCAGGATCTTGTGCGCTTACAGCAAGAGGGCGCGCGGTTCCGTAACAATTTGCTTGACGCCGTTGCGCAGGAAATGGAATTCATCGAAAATCTGCCGTTTGCGGAAGAAAAGCCGCAACCGCAGCCGAAGCCTCTGCCAAAGCCGCAGCCGGAGCTGATGTCCGATTATATGTCGACCGAGGAACTGAGAGCGGCAATTTTTCCGTCTGACTTTCCTGCGGCGAAGCTTGAGGCGGAAACAATACAGGCATCCGAGCCGGAGTCTGAGTCTGAGCCGGAGCCGATACCCGAACCGGAGCCGATCAATGACGCTCTGAAGGAGCTTGAAGAGCTGGAAGAACCCAAGCAGGAGCGGATTCACTTAGTATAACCCACGGCTGAGAAGGAATCAATATGCAAAAACCGAAGCTATGGAAGCGCTTTGCGGCCCTGGCGCTGATGGCGGCGCTGGTAATCGCAGATCAGGCGATTAAAGCCTGGATGACCGTTTTGTTGACTGAAAAGCCCGGAACCGTAGTAATTCCGGGCATATTAGGCTTGCATCTGACGCAGAACTCCGGCATCTCCTTTAGCCTGTTCGGCGGGTCCGGCGCGGCGATGATGCTAATCACCGGGGTCACGATTTGTGCAATGGTTGCAGGCGTTGTGCTGCTGCTGAGCGGAAAACTGGTAAAGCCCCTATACCTGATCGGCGCAGCGCTGGTTCTTTCCGGCGGCGTCGGCAATTTGGTTGACCGCCTGAGGAATGGCTGGGTCGTGGATTATTTAGAGTTTCTGTTTGTGCGCTTTGCGATTTTTAACTTTGCGGACGTCTGCATTATTTGCGGTGTAGCGCTGCTGATGTTTCAGATCATCCTGGAAGAGGCACAGCGCGTTAAAGCAGCCAATAAAGCATGACAGACATGACTTTTACCCTGCCTGAAGACTACGACGGCGCACGCCTGGACAAAACACTGGCGGAGCTGCTGGGTCGTTCCCGCGCGTTTACGCAGGGTATGATTGAGCAGGGACAGGTGTTGCTCAATGGCGCACAGCCCAAAAAAAGCGCGGTTCTTTGCGCGGGCGATGAGATTGCCTGCGCTTTCAGTGAGCCAGTAACTCTTGCGGCGCAGCCCGAGAACATACCATTGGACGTACGGTATGAAGACAGCGACTTGCTGGTGATAAACAAGCCGCAGGGCATGGTTGTACACCCCGCACCCGGCAACGCCGCGCATACGCTGGTTAATGCGCTTTTATGGCACTGTGAAGGACAGCTTTCCGGCATCAACGGGGTGTTGCGGCCGGGCATCGTGCATAGAATTGATAAAGATACGAGCGGGTTGCTGATCGTGGCCAAAAATGACTTTGCCCACACCGCTTTAGCGGGGCAAATCGCCGCGCACAGCTTTACCAGAGAATACCGGGCTGTGGTACACGGGGCGTTAAAATTGCCCGAGGGCTTGGTAGACCTTCCCATAGGCCGCAGCGATAAAGACCGCAAAAAAATGGCGGTTATAACGCCCCGTTTCGGGCCGCATAAAAATAGCAAGCCCGCGAGGACGAACTATGCTCTCGTTCGACAATATGATAAGTTCGCGGAACTGAACCTCAGGCTCGAAACAGGTCGCACGCATCAAATACGCGTTCACATGGCATGCATCGGGCATCCCGTAGCGGGCGACCCTGTCTATGGTCCGCAACCGCCCGCGAAAGGTCTGCATGGGCAATGCCTGCACGCCAGACGCATCGGCTTTGTCCACCCGCGCACGGGCGAATACGTTGAAGTCACAGCAGAACCGCCTGCGTGGTACTCGAATTTTTTAGCGGGGCTTTGAACATGAGCGTCCGAAGACTGCTATCTGAAATTTAAAGTCTGAACAGGGGAGCAACTTATGGAACAAAAGCGAAAACTTGAACTCAAGCGCCTTGCCTGCAAAATCCGCATGGGCGTGGTTGAAGGCATATACAACGCCAAGGCAGGGCATCCCGGCGGCTCGCTGTCGTCGGCGGAGCTGCTGACGTATCTCTATTTTGAGCAAATGAATGTCGATCCGCAAAATCCAAAAATGGCAAACCGCGACCGCTTTGTGCTTAGCAAGGGGCATGCGGCGCCGGTGCTGTACGCAGCTTTGGCGCAGCGCGGATTTTTTCCGGCAGAGGAGCTGAAGACCTTACGAAAGAACGGCTCGTTTCTGCAAGGGCACCCGAGCATGAAGCTTTGCCCGGGCGTGGACATGAGCACCGGCTCGCTGGGGCAGGGTATCAGCGCGGCGGCAGGCATGGCGCTGGGCGCAAAGCTGGGCAATGGCGTAATGACCTATGCTCTGCTGGGCGACGGCGAAATCGAAGAGGGTCAGGTCTGGGAGGCTGCCATGTTTGCGGCGGCCAAGCAGCTGGATCATCTTGTGGCGATTGTTGATAATAACAACCTGCAGATTGACGGCTCAATCGAAGAAGTCAATTCACCCTATCCGATCCCGGAAAAATTTGCGGCGTTTGGCTGGAACGTGATTGAAATCAATGCCCATAGCTTTGATGAAATCGAAATTGCATTTCAGCAGGCGACACAGTTCAACGGAAAACCGACTGCAATTATCGCAAAGAGCATCAAGGGCAAGGGCGTCAGCTTTATGGAAAATCAAGTGAGCTGGCATGGCGTTGCGCCGAATGCGGAGCAATACGCGCAGGCAATGGAGGAGCTGAACGCAGAACTGGCAGCGCTGGAAGGGGAGGTGGCGTAATGGCTGACAAGATTTCAAAAGAAATTAAGAAAACCGCAACCCGCGAAGCCTATGGACAGGGTCTGGTGGATTTGGGCAAGCAGAACGATAAGCTTGTCGTACTGGATGCGGACCTCGCCGCCGCGACAAAAACCGGCGCCTTTAAAAAAGCTTATCCCGAGCGCTTTTTCGATTGCGGAATCGCCGAGCAGAACCTCATGGGCGTGGCAGCAGGTCTCAGCACCATGGGCTTTACCGTGTTCGCAAGCACATTTGCGATGTTTGCTGCGGGGCGTGCTTTTGAGCAGGTTCGCAATACGATTGGCTACCCGCATTTGCCGGTCAATATCGGCGCGACGCATGCGGGCATTTCCGTGGGTGAGGACGGCGCAAGCCACCAGTGCTGCGAAGACATTGCCCTTATGCGCAGCATTCCGGGCATGACCATCATCAACCCGGCGGACTATTGGGAAGCGCACTCCGCAGTGTTTGCCGCTGCGGCAAGTGACAGCCCGTGTTATCTGCGGTTCGGAAGACTCGCGGTGCCGCATCTGTTTGATGAAAACTATAAAATTGAGATCGGCAAGGGCGTGCAGCTGCGCGCGGGCGACGATGTCACGGTCGCGGCGACAGGTCTGATGGTCAACGAAGCGCTGATTGCGGCGGAGCTGCTGGCGAACGAAGGCATTCAGGCAAGAGTACTGAATATACACACCATCAAGCCGCTTGACGCGGAGATGATAACCAAGGCGGCAGAAGAGACCGGCGCGATCGTCACAGCCGAAGAGCACAGCATCATCGGCGGGCTGGGCGGCGCTGTGGCGGAAACGCTTAGCGAACGCTATCCTGTGCCTGTGCTGCGTGTGGGCGTTGAGGACAGATTCGGTGCCTCCGGTCCCGCGGCGGAAATGCTGAAGGTCTATGGGCTTGAAGCCGCTCATATAGTTGAAAAAGCAAAGCTTGCCATCGCTATGAAGAAATAAAAGCTGATTATTTTTCCGGAAGATAAGCAACAAAGCTGATTGAATCGCACGCATGTGCGGAAAGTATGAAGGATATGTTCATGCGAAGGAAAGGGATCATCATTGCTGCCGCGGCTGGTTTCGTGCTGGCCGCGGGGCTTATCTTGCTTATACTCCATTGGGGTAGCCTTAACCCCGATGCAAAGTTTGCCGCGGTCTACGTAAAAGGCAGCCAGAACCTGTTTGTCGCCCTGCCGGAAGGGAATTTTCCGCTGCTTGCAAAAGAATCCGCGCGGCAGGAGTTCAGCGAAAACGGGCGCTATCTTTATTATGACAGCGTGGTATCGGAGGAAAGCTGCGATGTTTATCTAATGCAGCTGAACAAAGCGGGCTCCCGTAAGGCGGGCGGCAAACCGATTGCGAAAAATGTAAAAAACAACTGGGCGATTTCCGCCGACGGGCGCAGCGCCGTTTGGATTGAGACGAACGGCAGCAGGCTCAAGCATTACAATGCAGGCAGCGAAACCGCGCTGGAGCTGGCTTCGGGCGTGGACGCGCTCTATGCAGGCGCCGGTCTGGATGTGATATACTTCACAAAATCGGACGGTGAACTGTTCCGCTGCAATCTGAGCGCAGGCGGCAGCCCCGAGCGTATGACAAGCGGGGTGCAGGGGGTGCAGTTCTACAGCGGTGATCAGCAATCGATGCTGTATTATCTATTGCAGTCTGCCGACAGCTATGATCTTTATAAATTGACAGAAACGGGCGGCGCGGCATTGATCGCGCAGTCGCCGACGAAGGTGCTGTTTGAGAGCTACAAACCGGGCGGCAATCTTTACTACTTAAAACAGGCGCAGGCGGCTGCTGTGCACATCACCATCACCGACCCGCAGGAGACCTCGGATGCCGCGATGAAAGCGCCGCAAAAACCGTCTCAGCCGCAGCCGCATACGCGCATTGGCAAATGGCTTTCGGAAATCCTCGGTGCAGACAGCGCGGGGAATGCAGCTTATAACAACGAAAAAAAGGCATATGACAATAAAGTAATGCGCGATAAGGTGCGCGCCGCCGCCAAAGAAGCGCTGGAAACCATGCCCGAAACCGGCGGCTTGTTGGATTGTTATGTTTATAACGGCGAAAGCTCGCAATTAATCGCCTCCGGTGTGCCGCAGGAGCAGCTTGTCTTGCGCTCGCAAGGCAGGCCCGCGCTGTTGTATAACAAGCTGCGCACAGGCGAAGAGACGGCAGGGACAGAAGAAAAAACAATTGCGCTGGAGACGCTTGTGTCCTCTTATCGCGGCGGAGGAGAAGCTGCGGTGCGCGACAGCCTATATGCGCTGGTGAACAATGGGACGGAATCCGCAGGGTATTCCCTGGCGATGATGGCAAGCACAGGCGCAAACGAAATCCCGATGGGTCTGAACTTCGGCAGCGCGGCAGGCTGGGAAGCAAGCTTTATCAATGGGCGCGAAACCCTGCTGTACCAGGAACGCGACGTGGAGGGCGGTCAGTTTACGCTGTACACCTACGAGCTGACGGACTACGGTCTTTCGGAACGCAAGCTGATCGGTTTTGCGGTAGAGGACGTTGTGCCGTTCGCCGAAGGGGTATATTTCCGCAGGCAGGAAGCGGATTCTAAGGGGACTGCGCTGTTCTTCTGCGCATATGACGGTAAGCCGGAGCGTGTGCTGCGATACGCCGGCGCCTATGTTAAGGCGGGGGATAAGCTGCTGGTCTGTGACGGTACGGAGAAAAACCAGCTTTATCTGGTCAGCGGATTACAATCCAGGCAGCTAGACGCGGGCGTACAGCCCGAAAGCATAATCTCCGGCACCGCATATACGGGATATATCGCGAATTTGACGGCAGGGGCAGGGGAACTGCGTGTTTGTAAAAATGAGATCAACGGGATGTCGGCCAAGCCAAAAATTTTGGACAGCGGAGTGACTGCCATCCGTGTGGTGAAGTGAGGGAGGGCGCATGGCGCAGCAATCGGGGGATTATTTCCGCTCGGCACGTTTCGGTGGATTCCACAAGGCGGATGTGATGCAATTCATAGAGGAGCTTGAACAGCGTCTGCATGAACAAACGCAGGCGATGGACGAGCTTTCAGAAAAATTAAAAGAAGCGCGTAAGGCGCAGCTGCGGTGGATGGAAGACGCCAGGCAACAGCGCAAACGCAGCGCCGCCGCGAATCTTGTACAACGCGAGCTGACGCAGTTTCAACGCCGGCTTGACGCCGCGCAGGAGCTGACTGCTGAGGTGGAAAAGGAAAACATATACCTGCGTGAGCAGGTGCGCGCGCAGGAGGACGGCTCTGCCGCGCCGCTGGAAGCGCCCAGTGTACCGCTGGAACAGCTGACGTTTCGGCTTTTTATTGACGACGAAGAAGAGGAAGATTCTGCGGAGCTTGCGTATTTTTCCGGTGAAGCAAGCATATATTAATGAGGCAGGGAGGATATACCCTTGCGTGCGTATCAGACCGAAACACTGCGCGAGACTGCGCAGCAGCTGCGCGCGGGCGAGCGGGTACTGCTTTCGGGTACAGTGTATACTGCCCGCGACGCCGCGCACAAGCGCCTGGCAGCCTTGCTCAAAGCGGGCGAACCGCTGCCTTTTTCTCTGCGGGAGGCATGTATCTTCTACGCGGGACCGACACCGACGCGCCCGGGGCAAATCATCGGTAGCTGTGGTCCCACAACCTCGGGGCGAATGGATCCCTATACGCCCTTGCTGTTGTCGCACGGTCTGCGGGCTATGATAGGTAAAGGCGAGCGCAGCCAGGCGGTCTGTGATGCGATGCGGCGGAACGCAGCGGTGTATTTCTGCGCTGTCGGCGGCGCAGGCGCTCTTGCGGCGCAGTGTATCATTGCCGCAGAGGTTATCGCTTTTCCCGAGCTGGGCTGCGAAAGCATCAAGCGTATGACAATCAAAGAGCTTCCGCTGATCGTCGCGATTGATGTCTACGGCGAAAATCTGTTTCACAGGCAATAAATTTTAGGCAATAAATTTAAAGAAATATAAATTAAGGAGGGAGCTTGTTGCGGTTCCCTCCTTTTTTATCAGAAATGAGCCTTTTGACGGCGGTGACTGCGCTGCTTACGCTGGGGGTTATGTTTGTCAATGGCTGGACAGACGCGCCGAA
Source organism: Oscillospiraceae bacterium (assembly GCA_031547365.1). GTDB lineage: Bacteria > Bacillota > Clostridia > Oscillospirales > Acutalibacteraceae > WRMQ01. Next base: position 13,766 of record JAVBSB010000055.1, read on the forward strand.
TGCCATTGCGACCTGCGTTTCAACAAGGAGTATGCGTCCGCGCGCTGCGATTGTGATGGCGGCGGTAATGAATCTTGCGGGCATCCTGGTAATGACAAGCTTACAGCCGACCGTTGCGCAGACGCTTTATCACATGGTGGACTTCGGGTCGGATTCCCATGGAGCGGCGGTCGCGCTCTGCGCGGCGATGACCGCCATTGTAATATGGGCGGTGGCGGCGTGGCGCTTTGGCATACCGACCAGCGAGAGCCATGCGCTTATCGCGGGGCTGACAGGCGCGGCAATTGCCATGCGCGGCGGCCTGGCAGGAATTAATCCGCAAGAATGGGTAAAGGTACTGTATGGACTCATACTTTCGGTTGCTATGGGCTTTCTGCTTGGTTTGGGGAATGCGAGGGCCTTGAATCGTCTGTCAGCTAAGCTGCCGCGCGAAAAGGGAAGCCGCTGGTTTCGCCGGGGACAGGCGCTTGCGGGCGCGGGCAGCGCCTTTATGCACGGCGCACAGGATGGTCAAAAATTTATTGGCGTGTTTCTGCTGGGGTTGTCGCTGGCGAAGGGGCAGGCAAGCGATGGCGCGTTTAGCATTCCGCTGTGGCTGATGCTGCTGTGCTCGCTGGCAATCTCGCTCGGAACGTCACTGGGCGGCTACCGCATCATTAAATCCGTGGGCTTCGATATGGTGCAGCTAGAGCCGCACGAAGGCTTTGCGGCGGATTTGGCTGCGGGTGTCTGTCTGCTGCTGTCAAGCCTGGGTGGTCTGCCGGTCAGCACAACCCACACAAAAACGACCGCCATCATGGGAGTAGGCGCTGCGCGGCGGCTGCACGGGGTCAATTGGGGCGTTGCGCGCGATATGGCTTGGGCGTGGGTGCTGACTTTCCCGGGCTGCGGGCTGATCGGCTGGGCGACGGCAATGATTTTTCTGCGGATATTTTGAGGTGGATATGAAGAAGAATTTTGATTATTTTGAGCATCTAAAACAACAAGCTGCGGTTGCGCGCAGCAGCATGGAAACGCTTTGCCATAAAGATATTTTTGTATTGCCGCAAAATCAGGCGCGCCTGCAGGAGCTGAGCCGCAAGCATCTGCGTTTAAAGCGGGAGTTGACAGACGCAGTGCTGGCGGATTTTCTTCCGCCGCTCGACCGCTCGGACTTGCTGACAGTGTCGCAGGGTATTTATTCGCTTTCGCGCGCTGCAGAAGCTGCGTGCCGGGGCAGCTTTGCACCGCCGCAGGGGGAAAGCGCACAAAATCTGCTGCTGCAATGCGATGCCCTCAGCCGCTGTATAAAGCTGCTTGGAGCCGTGAAAAAAAGCAGTAAAGAATTGATTGTACAGGCGCGGGTGATTGAGGATTTGGCGCAAAAAAAGCCGCCTGCTCTCTGTGCGGCGGAATTTGAATCCCTTGCGGCGTCGCTGGAACAGGCGGCTGTAAAAAATATGTAAAACAATGGATTGACGAAAATATAAAAAAGATGTAAAATAGGTTAGGTTATTCTGGACAGGCTTGGCTGTCCGTCTGTGCCAGACGCGCATATATTTCCCGGACAAGCTCTACCTGCGAGCGTACGTTGAGCTTTTGGTAGATGTTATAAATGATGCGCTTAACGGTACCTTCGGCGATATGTAAGCTGCTTGCGGCAAAACGAATGGTGTTTCCGTCGAACAGCATCGCCGCGATTTCCGTTTCGCGCGGGGTAAGATAGCGCGAAAGTAAGCCGCTCAGGCGTTCGCGCGGGACATCCACCACCGAGGAGAAGTCTTCTACCCGATGTACGCGCGCGTACAGATGCTTGTCATTAAGCTGTATATCAATCAGGTAATGCTCACAGCTACCCGGAGCCTGCTCTGCCTGTTGTGTCAGCGCGGTCAATGCTTGTACAAGGGGCGAAAGCTGATAGACACCTATGCCGACATACGGCTCAATCACGGCGCTTGTCTGCGTTAGTTGCATTTCCTTTTTTTTATAATCCAGCTGAAAAAGCATATAATCGCCTTGAAAATCCGGCTGCATTCATAACATCTCCTTTTATGCTAAATCATATCATATTTTTTCCGGAGACTAATTCCAACTTGGAATTATAAGAAAATTCTACATAAAACTCTAATTAATATTACGGAGGATCTTAGCATGCTGAAGCTTTGGCTTTTTACTGACACACACCTGTTCCGCCGCGACCCCATGCCCGAACAAGCACCGCACAACGATCAAAAAACCCTGCTCGAAAGCGGCCCCATACTTGACGCGGCAATCGCGGACTTTATGGCAGCGCCCGACTGTGATATCTTGTTGATTGCGGGCGACCTGACCTGCAACGGTCATGCGCAGGAGCACCGTGAGCTGATCCAAAAGCTGCGGAAAATTCAGGAGGCGGGTAAGCGCGTGGTGCTTATTACCGCAACGCACGACTACGGGCTTTCAGGCATCCACGACAGGAACGACAGCGGTCTGCCGCCGATGGAAAACGCCAAGGGGCGCGTATACCGCCATGAGCTGCGCGCGATGTATGACGAATTCGGCTTCAGCGACGCAATTGCGCGCTTTGACGACGACGACGGCATGTCCTATGTGGCGCAGCTGGCGCCGGGATATCGCTTGCTGTGCCTGAATGACGACGGCGACGGGCGCGCGTTCTGTGGTTATTACGAGCCGCAAATGGAATGGATTTTTCAGCAAATTGAGCAGGCAAAAAAGGACGGCGAAGTGCTCTTTGGTATGACGCACCACCCCTCGCTTCCGCCTTCGCCGATTTATCCGCTGTTTTCGTCGCGTGACATGCTGGGTGACTGGGCGAATTGCACCCGCCGCCTGGCTGACGCGGGTCTGAAAATTATGTTCACCGGCCACACGCACATGCTCAATATCGCCGACATCACAACCCCCGCAGGCAATCAATACTGGGACGTCAACACCTCCAGCCTGGTGGGGTATCCCGGTGTGTTCCGCGTGATTGAATTAGAAGGACGGCATATGACGGTCTCCACCCGGGCGATTGAGGATTTCGACTGGGATAGAGGCGGTCTTTCTGTGAAAGAATATTTAAAGAAGCACTTTGATTTTCTGATCCGTACCATTATCGAAAGCGCCGCGAACGACATTGATACCCTGGCTGACCATGCCGGCGGTTTCAGCGTGGAGCGCGAAACGGTATACAAGCTGCGCATTCCGATTACGATCGCGGGCAAAATCGTCAATAAAATCACCCTCGGCGGCGTCGGAGCCGTGCTGTTCTGCCGCAGAAAGGTGCCGCAGGGTGTGCGCAAAGACAATATGAAAGAGCTGGTGCTTGAGATCATCCGCAATATCTTCGGCGGCGAAGAGCATTATTCGCTTGATACACCCATTGGACAGAGTTTGTACGCCATCGCAGGCCGCGTAAACTTCTTCCTGAAAAAAAAGCTCGCGAGCACGCCCATCGGCAACCTGCCGGACTTTTTGCTTTCGCTGATTTATGACCCCACGCCGGACGATTATCTGGAGATTGATCTGTAATTTCTCAGCTTAAGGAGCACCGCATGACGCAACCCGAAGCCCGCGCGGCTAAGCTGCGCGAACAGCTGCGCTACCACAGCCACAAATATTACGTGGAAGACGCGCCGGAAATCGACGACTACGAATATGATATGCTGCTGCGCGAGCTGGAGCAGCTGGAAGCAGCCAACCCCGCGCTGGTGACGGAGGATTCGCCGACGCAGCGGGTGGGCGGCGCGCCGCTGGGACAATTCACGCCGGTGGAGCACGCCGTACCCATGGAAAGCTTACAGGACGTTTTTTCGCAGGAGGAGCTGTTCAG
>JAVBSB010000012.1:0-4775 GCA_031547365.1 Oscillospiraceae bacterium
GGTAACAGTCAGGGCAGGCAGACCGATGCCGCCGGCAAAGCTGCCGCCCGGAATAAATAACTTTGAGCACAGCGCGGCGAAGACCAATACGCCCGCAATCTGCCCAAGACCGACTACGCCCATCCCCAGGCATTTGCCCAGCAGGACGCGCGGCGGCTTTGTACTGACAATCAAGGTCTCCATCACGCGGGTGCTCTTTTCGGTGGCGACGCTCATCGCAACGCCGTAACCGTAGACGTAGATCGTCATGAACATCAGCAGCATCAGCGCGAGACCCGCAATGTAGTTTGACATGCCCTGCGGATCAGCCTGTTCGATGCTGAGCGGCAGGCTGCTTTGGAGTATTTGCGCCGCTTGGGACTGCTCATAACCCAGCTGATCAAACTGATAGGACTGATATGCTTTGTTTAGCAAGTCCCAAATAGCGTCGGCGGGCGCGGCGTGCATGGCGTCTTTTGAGGTGATTTTGACTGCGGGAGGCAGATCTGCGCTGATTTCAACCAGGCAGTAGCCGCCGTCCTCAGTCACCCGCGCCAGACATTCTGCGCGCTGCGCGGGGGCGTAGCTTTCGGAACCTATAAATGCCTGCGAAAGCAGCTTGTCCGCGTCCTTCAGTTGTGTGCTCTCGTTGATGATCAGGCATTCGACCGCGCCGAAGGACTCGGTCGGGGCGGAGATATCCGCTGTGCCGCCGCCCAGGTTCGGCAATATCAGACATGCGGCCAGGACAATGATAATATAAATTATATTGGTGATCCAGAAGGATTTACGGCGTACGGCCTCGCGAAAGGTAAATCCCGCGACAGTAAAAACCTGCTTCATGCTGCTGCACCGCCTTTCATGGCTTCTTCCATGCCGACTTGCATAATAAATATCTCGTGCAGCGACGGTTCGCTCAGCTCAAACTTGGTGGGCAGCCAGTTCTTTGCGAGGATATTGCGCAGCAGTTGTTCGCACACGGCATCGGCATTTTCTTCCGGCAGGGTAAAAACGCACTGCTCGGGCGTGCGCTCCAGCGGCTGCAAGCCTGCTGCCTGCGCCATCGCATAGGCATCTTCCGGCGCGCCGAGCACGAGTTTCGTATGCCCATACCCTGCTTTGATGTTTTTCAGATTCCCCTGCAGCAGCGCTTTGCCCTTGTGCAGCAGGGTGATTTCGCGGCAGTATTCCTCGACCGTAGCCATCTGATGCGAGCTCATGATAATGTATTTGCCCGACTGCGCCATCTCCTGGATCAGCTCGTGGAATTGCTGCGTATTCAAAGGGTCGAGACCGCTGAAAGGCTCGTCCAGAAACAGCAGCTGCGGACCGTGAATCAGCGTGGAGATCAGCTGAATTTTTTGCTGGTTGCCCTTGCTGAGTTTTTCCGCCATCATGTTTTCGTATTCCCTGACATGCAGCCTGTCCAACCAGTATTGCCCGGAGGCAATTGCGTCAGATTTGCTCATGCCGCGCAGCATGGCGAAATACACCAGCTGCTCCAACACCCTGGTTTTCATGTATATGCCGCGTTCCTCCGGCATATAGCCATAACGCAAATGTCCGCCGGCGACCGGTTCGCCGTTCCAGCTGGCCTCGCCCGCGTCGCTGGGCAGCATGTCTAAAATCATACGGATGGTGGTGGTTTTTCCCGCGCCGTTGGTGCCGATCAGACCATAGACCCCCGGCTCCTCCATGGAAAAACACAGGTGATCTACCGCGACCTTTGAGCCGAACCGCTTGGTCAAATCCTTGACAATCAGTGACATCGTCCTACCTCCCTGGCTGCGTAATAAAATACTTTATTTATTATCATACCACAGACATGCTTTATTTGCAAGTATAATCGCTGCGCGGCGCCCTCTTTTCGGCACTTTGCATAATGCTAAAACTTTATCTTTCCATTGCTTTTTTTTTGAACTTGTTATATAATAGAAAAACTGAAGCTTGTACCCGCAAAAATTTGACAAGGATGGATCATATCTATGGGGAAGCGGAGAGGGATTGCGTTCTTGCTCTGCGCGGCTACGATAGCGGCGATGTTTTGCCTGCCCGCCAGCGCAGCCGACGCAAAATGTAAATGCGGCGAGGTGCTGCAGGTTTGGATTGACGGATTTGGTCAGCCGTTGTATTACAATGAGGGTAAGCCCAACGAAAGAGAAGCCGGGAATATACAGACCGACGCGATTATGCCCGGTCTGCTCGAAATCTTAAAAGGCGCGGGGCAGTCGGCGGTTCAGGGCGAATGGGAGCCTCTGGCGGCGGGTCTGAGCGAGCTGGTATATGGGATGCTGGGACACTGGCAGCTGGACAAACACGGCAAGAGCGTTGAGCCCATCGGCAGCCACTGGGTGATTGATGAGGCGCAAGTGAAAAACCATAAAAAAGAACCGGAATTCTGGTTCCGCTACGACTTTCGTATGGATCCCTTTGATATAGCAAAGCAGCTGCATCAATTCATAGAAGCCCTCTGTAAAAAGACGGGACACAGCAAGATCGCGCTGACTTCGCACAGCGAAGGCTCGAATATGGTGCTGACCTATATAAAAGTCTACGGAACAAAACGGCTCGAAACCTATGTGATGGAGGACGGCGGCTGGTTCGGTCTGACGCTTGCGGGGCAGCTGTTCACAAAGCAATTCGCGCTGACACCCGAAGGCGTTGCGAATGCCATCGCAGATTTTGGCGACCAATCCGAAGTTGCGCGCGCGGGCGCGGATTTGCTGCTGGAGTCGCACGCATTGGACTTTTTGCCCGGCTTGGGCGAGCTCCTGCGAAAAAACCTGCTCGACAGCCTGTTTGAGAATGCGCTTGTGCCGCTGCTGTGTACCTTGCCTGCTGTGTGGACATTTATCCCGGATGAGTACTATAAAGAGGCGATTAAGCTGATTGCGGCGCCGAAATACGACGCGCTGCGCGCAAAGGTCAACAAGTACCACTATGAGGTAATGAATCAGGGACCGGCGATTTTACGCAGAGCCATGAAGGACGGCGTAAAAGTTGCCATTATAGCAAGTTATCAGTATGCGCCCATCCCCGTAACAAAAGATCAAATGTACCAAAGCGACAGGCTGATCGACTCCGCGCGGGAGGCTGGCGGCGCAACGGCAGCGCCGCTTGGACAGACACTGCCGCCAAGCAAATCGAAATACCGCTCGCCCGACGGCGTGTTTGACGCGGCGACTTGTGCGTTTCCGGACCAGACCTGGTTCGTGAAATATAACTGGCATAACCATAAAGCGCTCACCGAGCTGCAGCAATGGCTTATTCATTGCAAAAAACAGCCAACGATTTACAGCAACCCCAAGTTCCCGCAATATTTACAGCGCACTGAGGAAGGAAAACTGATTCCGCTCGGCAAGGAATCCCCGCGTAAAGTGCCGGAGAATTTTGCGCAGGCAACGTGGTTTTTTGCGAAAGCGGCGGTAAACGAAGTGTTTTAATTCATGCTGGGAGGTAGTTTTATGAAGCGGCTTATTTCAGTTTTTTTGGCGCTTGCGCTGGCGGCAGGATTCGCCACGGTTTGCAGCGCCTCGGAAGATGTTTCGGGCAGAATCAAAGACCCGGCGTTCCTTGCGGCAGTTTACGACGAGCTGGGCATGGATCCCGGCGACATGCTAACCAAGGCAGACTGTGAAAGCTTAGAATTCCTGAGCCTGACCGACCTGGGGATCAAAAACCTGCAGGGCATTGAGCTTTTTACGAATTTGACAAATCTTTGGGTTGATGAAAACGAGCTTTATGCTTTGGACGTCACCCAAAACCGTAAGCTGGAATACTTGAATTGCGGCTATAACTATTTAAAAAGCCTTGATGTGACGCAGAACAAGGAATTGGACTGCCTGCAATGCGAAGGCAATCAGCTCACAGCCCTGAATGTAACGAAAAATACGAAGTTACGGTCGTTGGATTGCAGCTTTAACAAAATTCAATCGCTGAACTTACGGCACAACCCGGAGTTGCTATATCTTTATTGCATGGACAACAGCTGGAACCTGTTAGATATATCCAAAAATCCGAAGCTGGAGGAGCTGAACAACCAACTGAACGGAGCGGTATACGGCAGGGATTTCAGCGAGGACTTTGCGTATTCCGGCGCCGTATCAACATGGATGCAATACCCCGTCTGGGCGCAATGGATACTGCGTTATCTGTGCCTTGGATGGCTTTGGATGGGATATATTTACTTTTGATTGCAGATAAAGGGGAGGTTTTTATGCCGAACGAAATGAAACAAATCGCAGACAGACTGCGGGAAATCCGCGAGGTGTGCGGCTATGAAGCGGATGAAATCGCCGCGCGGCTGGGGATCAGCACCGAGCTGTATCAAAGCTATGAGGAAAGCGGGAACGACATCCCCATCAGCGTGATTTATGAGCTTGCCAACGACTATGGCGTGGACATTACCGAAATTCTTACCGGGCAGTCGCCGCGGCTGAGCAACTACTGCGTGGTGAAAACGGGGGAGAGCACAGGAGTAGACCGCTACCCCGGCTATCACTTTGAGAGCCTGGCATATAAGTTTAAGCGCCGCATTATGGAGCCGCTGATGGTGACCGTTGCGCCGGACGACAAGCAAATGCAGCTGGTTACGCATCCGGGGCAGGAATTCAACTATGTGGTGGAGGGCGCGGTGCTGGTGCTGCTGGACAACGAGGAGATTTTGCTGCGCGCGGGCGAGAGCATCTATTTTGACCCAACGCTCCCGCACGGGCAAAAGGCAGCAGAGGGCAAGCCCGCGAAGTTCTTGACCGTGATTGCGGAGTAGAGCGAATTAGAAATAAGAATGCAGAATG
>JAVBSB010000101.1:0-2663 GCA_031547365.1 Oscillospiraceae bacterium
GAAGCCCGTTGAAGCTGTAGGTCGCTCCGACAAAGGCAAAGCGTATGCCGTTGACCTCCGTCGTATGCGGAGCTTCAAAGTCTGCCTGGTTACGGTAGGCGCCGCTGGTTACCACCCCGGGCTTTGACGCCCAATAATCGAGGCTTGCAACTACGCCTTTCGTACCCTTATCCAGGGTATGGTTGTTTGATAGATTAACCGCGCGAAAGCCCAGATCATAAATCGCGTCGCCGCATTGCGTAGGGGTACAGAACATAGGGTAGCTCGACGGCGCCGCAACCTTGCTTGCCAGCGGGCTTTCTTGATTGATTGCAGCCAGGTCCGCCTGCCGAATCAGGTCGCGCACACCGTCATACAGCGGAGCAAAATCATAATCATCCCCGCCTGCGCGCGTGTTTGCCTGCCGAAACAGCGGCGTATGAATAAGATTGTCTCCGACCGCCATCAGCTTTACAGTGTGTATCTGCGGCTCTGTGGTTGTTGCTTGGGTTGGCGGCGCGGTTGTCCTGACTAAATTCGTGAGCGGCAGCGGTCCTTGCAGCGCAAACCAAACAGCGGCAGCAATCACCGCAACCAATAAAATTAAAGTCGCTATATACCTTTTTTTCACACCCTACCTCCATCCTCCTGCGTACTGCCCCAGCCTACAAAAGATCCGGTCGTTTCTCCTTTGTGCGTTTCTCCGCCTGTTCGCGGCGCCACTTTTCCTGCAGCGCGTGATTTCCGTTCAGCAGTACTTCCGGCACTTCTCGCCCCTCCCATACGGCGGGGCGGGTATACTGCGCATGCTCCAGCAAGCCGCTGTAGTGGCTTTCGCCTATGTACGCCGCATCTGCCGCCAGCACGCCCGGCAGCAGGCGCGTAATACAGTCACAGAGCACCAACGCGGGCAGCTCGCCTCCCGTAAGTACATAATCGCCGATGGAAATTTCTTCATCCACCAAAGCCTCAAGCACGCGCTCATCTACGCCCTCGTAATGCCCGCAGAGCAGCGCCAGCGAAGGCAGCTGCGCAAGCTCCTTCGCCCGCGCTTGTGTAAGCGTCTTCCCCTGCGGACTTAAATAGACAAAATGCGGTCGTTCATCCCAGGCTTCGCACAGCGCCCGAAAGCAATCTGCGATTGGCTGGCACTGCATTACCATACCATAACCGCCGCCGAAAGGCGCGTCGTCCACGCGGCGGTGCTTGTCCAGCGTATAATCGCGGATGTTGCGCGCCTGAATTTGTACAAGACCGTTTTTACGCGCCCGCCCAACAATGCTTTCCTCCAGCACAGCCTCGCACATCGCGGGAAACAGGGTTAATATCTCAATTTTCATCATTGCTGTATTTCCTGCAAAGTTCTTCCGCAACCTCTCTCAAGGTTTCAGGCTCTTCCTGCGCAGGGGTATAATTGCGCAGCCATTCCATTTCCATCTCGGACATCTGCTCGTAAAATTTATTGCCCATATAAGCCGAACGACCGAGCGATTTTTCTTTGGTTTCCAGCGAAAATTTGCGTTCGCCAAAGTGCGCGGCAAGGTGCTTGAAAAATCCGCGCCAGCGTCGGCTGTGCAGGCTGCCCAGCAGGTCGCCCCATTCACGCCACGCCATCCCATGCAGCAGATAGCCTTGTTTTTTACGTACGCCGCCTGCTCCGTATAAGCTGTGCTGCAGCAGCAGAGCCAGCTCAAAATTGTTCTTTTCCGCATCAATTTTTGCGCATTTGCTTGCGCGCAGCAGGTGATAGGACAGACGAAACGCCTCTTCACAGCGCAGCAGGCGGTCGCAATCCTCCAGCAGGGTCAGAAAATCGTTCGCCCCGCGTTCAAATCCGCGGACATCCTTTTGTGTAAAGCTCTCCATCGCCAGCGCATAGCTCTTGCGCGCTTTTATGCTCAGCGCCTGCCGCAGTATATCGCACAGGTCATAATGCCAGCCGGTCGTGTCGCTTTTTAATGCCAGCAATTGTTCCGCGCTTTTGAACAGCATCGAACAGCTGTAATTGACCTGCACGGCGTCGCCCGGTCCTGTCGGCTCCAACTGCATCGCCGGACGCATACAAAAGACCGAGCCGGGCGCAGGGCTATCCTGCGCATAGGCGCTGTCGCACAGCAAGCGCAGAGCAGCGTAGCCCTCATTCTGCTGCGTGCCATAGCGGCAAGCGGCATATTTCTTCAGCCGGGCATCGAGGTCTTCCGGCTGTGTCCGCGTCAGACCTTCCATGTACAGCGTATACAGCAGGGGATTGCTTTCGGGCTCGTCCGCGCGGCAAGCCTCAGCGTTTGTGATGTTTACGGCTTGTGCTGCGTTGCCGTGCAGCACGGTGCGCCCCTCTGCGGGCAACACATGCCCCTGCAATTCGTCTGATAAATCCCAATAACGTTCGGCTTCACCATAAATAGCGGTCATTTGCTTTTTATAGGCTGTTTGCAGCCGCGCATATCCCTGGCTCGAGCAGTCGATTTTACACACGCTGCGGTATCCGTTCCAGCTCGGCTGCGGCACTAGGTTTGCGCCCTTCAGGATGCCGTTCATTTGCGCGCTTACCGTGCAGGGGCAGGCGGGAAACACGGGCGTGATGCCCCAGGCGCGCATACGGTCCGCGATGGCGCGCCCGAGCTGTCCCTGCGATTTTAAGAACATAGGATCCACCGGCGGCAGAATGCTGTCAAAATGCCCTT